>CAZCVC010000075.1:3739-6503 GCA_964502045.1 uncultured Planctomycetia bacterium
GCTCGCCGGGGCCGCATCGATTACGCGGAAATTGTCGATGCCCGCACTCTCGGGAATGTGGTAAGATTAAAACCCGGCCAGGAAGCGCTCGTGGCGCTGGCCGTTTATTTTTCCAAAACCAGACTCATCGACAACCGGCTTGTCCGGGTCGCGAAGGGGCGTTAATGATCCGCGTACTGATGAAATCCAAGATCCACGGCGCCACGGTCACCGAGGCCAACCTGCGCTACACCGGCTCCATCACGATCGACAAGAGCCTGCTGAAGGCGTCCGACATCTGCGTCTACGAACGCGTCCAGATCGTGAACCTGCACAACGGCACGCGTGTCGAGACCTACGTGCTGGAAGGCCCGGCCGGTTCGGGCACGATCTGCATGAACGGCGCGGCCGCGCGGTGGGCCGAGGTCGGCGACAAGGTCATCATTATTTCCTACGGCCTGATGTCCGCGGCCGAGACCCGCAAGCACCGCCCGAAGGTGCTCTTCGTCGACGACAAGAACAGGGTCAAAGCAAAGAAATAACTCCCCATGATAAAAGTCGGCATCATCGGCTGCGGCACCATCGGCAAAGAACTCGCCCTGGCCTGCCAAAAAAGATTCATGCAAGAAGTCACGCTGGAGGCCCTCTCCGACGTGGATGCCGCGAAAGCCAAAAAACTCCAGAAAGAATCGAAGCCCCGCCCGAAGATCCTGAGCCTGGATGCGCTCGTCAAATCGTGCGATCTCATCATCGAGGCGGCGTCCACGCACGTCTCCTACGAGATCACGAAAAAAGCGCTACGCCTCGGCAAGGACATCATGGTCATGAGCGTCGGCGGCATTCTCGGGAAGGAGAAGGAGCTTCTGGACCTCGCCCGCACGCACCATTGCTGCCTTTACATCCCGAGCGGCGGCATTGTCGGCATCGACGGCCTGAAGGCCGCCAGGATCGGAAAGATCCACCGCGTGTCGCTGACGACGCGCAAGCCCCCGCAGGGCTTCGAGGACGCGCCGTACGTGATCCGGCACGGCATCAATCTGAAGAACCTGAAGGAAGAAAAAGTGCTTTTCGAAGGAAACGCCACGGCGGCGGTCCGCGGCTTCCCGAAAAATATCAATGTATCGGCCACTTTAAGCGCTGCCGGCATTGGCGCGAAAAGGACCAAGGTCAAGATCATCGCCTGTCCGCACATGCTCGTGAACGTGCACGAGGTCTACGTCGTCGGCGACTTCGGCTCGTTTTATGCGCGCACCGAGAATTTTCCGTCCGAGCAGAACCCCAAAACGAGCCGTCTGGCCATCCTTTCGGCGGTCGCGACGCTCGAGCGCGTGCTGAAAAACGTCAAGATCGGGACCTGATCCGCAAAGACCCATGAAACCTCCGTTCGAGAACGACGAGACGCTGCTGGCGGCTTGTCTGCGCGGGGACGCCGGCGCGTGGGACGAGTTCGTGACGCGCTATTCGCGGCTCATCTACTGGTCGATAAGGCAGACGCTCCGCGAATCGCGCTACGGCGGCAGAGAAGACCTCGTCGGCGACGTGTTTCAGGACGTGTTCGGAAAGATCTTCGAAAGAAGCGCGATGCTGCGCCTGAACGACGCCCGCAACATCCGCAAGTTCCTGGTGGTGCTTTCCGCCAATTTGACGCTCGACCGTCTGAAAAGCATTTCGCGCCTGGAGGGCAAGAGCATTTACCTCGATGACCCGCAGGAAGGGGCGGGTACCGGCGCAGTCCCCGTTTACGCGATCGAGGCCGGCCCGGCTGAGGCGGCAGGCCGGAACGAAAAACAGACGCTGGTCGCCGAGGTTCTCGGCAGCCTGGGCGCCCGCGAAAAGGCTTGTCTCGAGATGCATTTTTTCGACGACCGCACGCACCGCGAGATCGGGCTGGTGCTCGGCCTACCGCAGGACACGGTATCATCGATCATCCGGCGGGCCAAAGAGAAGATAAAGGACAAATTCATCAAAAAGGGCCTCGACGCATGAACGAAAAAGCCGGCCCCGGTCGTCAGGTAATACAGGAGAGAGCATGACCGACCCTATCGAGAAAGAGATCCGGGAGTTCCTGGCGCGGAAGCGGGCTTCCGAAGGCCTGGGCAAGCGTCCCAAGCCGGGCTATCCTTCGGAGCAGGACTTTTATCTTTATCTGACGGACAAGCTCGACGGGCGTGGGCTCGACGAGATGCTCGACCATTTGACGAAGAATCCCGACGATCAGGCGTTCACGGCGTCTCTGCGTACGGCGTTCGGCAGGATTCCGGAAGCCGAAGGGCAGAACGTTCCGGAAGAGCTTCTTCAGAGCGTGCGGCGCCGCCTTCCGCGCCGGGACAGCGTGCCTTGTCCGCACTGCCGGAAACCTTTAACGCCGTTCAAGAAACCGTTGGGTCGTCAAAAACTTCTGAACGCGTTCTGGATCGGCGCAGGGCTGGCGTTTTTCATACTTTCCTTCGCTGAGAGGGGGCATTTTATCCAGTGGTCGGTGCTCGGCGCCCTGTGCCTGCTGAAATGGATCGTGGATTCGAAGGCGACGAAGACGCAGGTGCTGATATACAAAGCACTTTCAGAAACCGACGGAGAAAAAACGCGTCATTTACATCGCACCGAGTCTCATTTATAATGAGCTTTCCAAAAGAATAATAATTTTACGGGATGTAGCGCAGCTTGGCTCGCGCGCTTGGTTCGGGACCAAGAGGTCGTGGGTTCAAATCCCACCATCCCGATTTTTTATTTCATCAAGAACTACTGACATGAAAACAACCCACAGCGCGGGCGGTGTCGTATTGAA
>CAZCVC010000076.1:0-6422 GCA_964502045.1 uncultured Planctomycetia bacterium
AAAAGACGCGGACCCTTGTCCGTGTCGAAATAAAGCAGCACTTTGCCTTTCGAGAAAAGGACCCGCATTCCTGCCGCGACGGCCTCCCCCAGCATCTGGGAGAGCGGCGCAAGATTGGCGGCCCCGGCAGATCCCGATACTGCGGCCGGGACGGAGGCCAGCGGCGCCATCGGCGCCTTGTCGGAAGACACGGCCGCGCGCACGGCAGCGCCGCGGCGGCGTGAATAGAAATTCTGCAAGTAGCGTTCGCGTTCGGCATCGACCGCTTTCTGGATGAGTTTGGTGATCTCTGAATCCCGGGCCGCGGGCTTCTGTCCGGCCGCGCGGAACGCCACCTGCGCGAAAAAATGCGCGGTCATGCGGAGCTTGGTGTCGAGCACCTGCTCCGACCTGGCGAACTCCGCGTACGACGCGGACTGGTTGGTCACGACGGTCAGGTAGGGACGCGACGACCGCTTGTCATACCGCGGCAGGATCACGATGTACGAGGCCTCGCGTTGCTTCAACAGCTCCGTGATGCCGCGCGAATGAAACCCGCCGGTGACCAGGCACGCGACGCTCTGACCGTTTTCGCGCATACGCTTCACCGTGTTGTCCAAAAGCGCCTCGTTCCTCTTTTCGGCCGATTCGTAAAACTCCATCATCGCCGGGACGCCCGAAAAGATCGCGTCGAGGTCCGCGTCAGGTTCCGCGAGTTTGTAGCGCGGCAGAGTCTTCCGGAAAAACGCGCGGAAGCGCTCGGCCGTGAACTCGTCGCGGTGCGCCTTGAAGTAACGCAGGCTTTCGCTGGAAAGCTTCATCTCAAGAATGTCGTTCAGAACGGACACGCTCTTCAGGAGCCAGTGAAGCGCGCGCTCGTCGTCATTGCGGTAGATCTTGGCGCGGATGCTTTCCTCGACCTGCTGGATCTCTTCCTTCAGCGAATCGATGTCCAGCGACTCGTACACGAGCATGTAGTCGGCGTAGCGGCGCAGTTCGGCGTACTTATCCTCGGCAAATCCGTATTCGCGCGCCATACCCAGCAGATAGGACGAGAAGCTTCCCTGCGAGATGCGGCCGAGCTTGTAGGAAACGCTCTCCTGGATCAGTTTCTCGAGCGCGTCCTTAGGCAGCTTGCGGCCGAGTGCATCCATCAGTGCGTCGCGCTGGCTGCCCGCCGCTTTGAAATCGATGGTTTTTTCGGTCTTCACGGAAATAAGAAGGTTTTTGATGTTCGGGTGCTGCAGGTAGTCGATGCCGTGCTTGTCGGCCATCGAGGAGATCGTCTTCCAGCGTTCGCTGAATTTCAGCGTGCCGTTGTTGACGAGTACGCCGTTGCGCTCGAGCTCACGGAGCTCCTCGGAATAGATCGCGTCCTCGAAATCCTGCAGCGGCTCCTTCAATTTTTCGATGCGGGCGAAAAATTCCTTCTTGTTCTTCAGGCAGTCCTTGAACGCCTGGAGGTTCTCTTCATAAAGCTTCTGGTCATCCATGCCGTAGACGGCGATCTTTTCGTCGTTCATCGCCGAGAAGAACTCACCGGCCGATAATCTGCCTTCCTTCATCAGAAAATTCGCCGTGTTCCTCTTCATCTCCGTGTCCGGCAGCGCTGCCAAGAGCGACGTGTCCACGTAACCGGACGAGCCCTCAATGCCGATCGTCTTCATGCTGTAATTGGCGACGAGGTTCTCGAGGATATGCGTGATGGACTCCTGCGCGCTGAAATTATCGTGCATGTCCTTGATGTTGATGATTATCTCGGGATTTTTCAGCGCGGCGGTCTCTTTGACGATGCCGATGTTCTGCGGGAGGGAAAAAGTAGCGGGACGGAGCTCGTGCTTCTGGTTCAGGTCTATCGACGCGAAGCTCAGGTCCTGCAGAAGAAAACACGACAGCACGACGGCAGCGGTGGCGCGGCTTAATGGTCCGTAACGTGATCGCATAAGTTTAACTTTCACGATTCTTTCTTAATAAGACATAGTTAAAGATTAGTGTATGTCTATTAAAGACACAGGCTTCCTATAATAAGCTTATAGACCTAATTATACGGTAATAGTATGCCATAGAAATATGGCGAATGGAAGATTTTGGGTGATAAATATACTTATTTTTGAATAAATATACTGACTATTTATTCTATTATCATCGGTTTTTTTTTCGATGTAAATTAGTAGTGAATATCCTCGATGTTGGTATCTTTCATGAGGTCGTCCAGCGTCGCGCCGGCACGGTCCGAAGCGTCGGAACTGACGCTCACCACCATGCGGGCGCCGCCGTTTCCGGCCGCGTCTGTGAGGCCCTGATTGGCCAGGAAGGCCGGCAGGATCTGGGACAGCGCGCCGGAGACGCTGCGGGTCTTGATGATGATGGCTCGGCCTTCCATAACGACGTTAAGAATTCTCATCGATTCGGTATTGTTCGTGACGAAACGGACGCTCCGTGTGATGTCGACCTGCTGGGTCTCCAGGCTGGTTTTCAGATCGTTCAGTTCGTTGTCCTGGAAGTTCACGACTTGAACGATCTTGATCGGCAGCGTGAATCCGCTCAGTTGCGCCACTTTGCGCTGCATATCCTCCATCCGTTGGGCATACGCCTGGCCTATCGCATTGCCTTGCGAGTCCGTCATGTTCTTGTCGATGACGATGAGCAGCGGGGTCAGACCGGCTTCGTCGGCCACGTCGCGGATGCCGGAGAGCTGTATCACGAACTTCGTGATGACCTGCCTGCCGAGCAATGGATCGTTGATGCCGGCGGCGACGTGCGACTCAATGGCCTTGACCGCGTGCGCCAGAGCGGACTGCGCGAGAGCGGAACGGAACTCCGATGAAAGTTTACCGTCCTGGCCGAGCTTGCCTGAACGCGCCAGCAGGATCAGCGCATCCAGCACCACCACCGCAGCCTCCGTGCCCGTGCCGCTGAAAATACGCTCGATAACGGCGATGGCGTCGGACGCTTCGGATAAGATCGTCAGGGGCTGGGCTTCGACCTCGCCTGTGCGCATCAGAAGCACGCGCTTGACGGTGCCGTCGGCGCCCAGTACGAGCGTGATCGCGGCGATACCGGCGGACGGCGTCGTGACGATGATCTGCGAGGTGCCGTCGGCGTTCAAAACCGCGTCTATCTGCGTCTCGCCTCTGAGCGAAAGCGCGGCGCCCGCGATGACATTCAATAGAGCTTGCAGCGTCTGACCTTGCGTGGCCACCGCGGCGACGTTGGCGGCGACGTAAGCCACCGGGAGCACATCGAAAGTCGTGATCGATCCGTCAACGTTTCTGAGCCCTATCACGGTGATGGTCAGGTTCTGTGCCGCGTCGAGCTTGAACGAAAGGATGAGGCCGCTGCCGGACATGACGACCGTCTGTTCGGAAGCGTCATCACGCACGGACTCGTCGGTGAGGAAGAGCTGGAGCGCCCCGTTGAAATCGGCGACTTCCTGAATGTTGTCCAGCAACGCGGCCGCGAATCCTACGGTACCGCCCACGCGCGGCGCGATCGCCGTCGGCGTCTGCATCAGGGCAGAGCCGGTCAGATTGGCGATGGGGTTGAGTTGGGTCCCGGCCAGTGAACGCACCAGGGCCTGAGCGGCGGCCTGGCTCACGTCCCCTGTCGCACGCTCCACCAGCGGCGCCAGCGCCGCGTCGGTGAGGCCTTCGGCCTTCACGGCGACGGAAGCATCGCCGCGCAGCGTGTTCACAGTCTTCAGTTCCTTGCCGTCCGTGATCTCAGATGTGAGCGTGGTGCCATCGGTAAACGACATACGAATAACCTGTCCGAGCGCCGCGAAACCGCGCGCGATCTTCAAGAATACCTTCGCGGTGAACAGCTTGTCGTTGACGGCGGCGGCCGCGGTCAACAGCGGTTCGACCTGCGGCAGGCTTTCGCTGTCGAGAGTCCCGAACTGCGGAAGTTCTATCACCGGGCCGGCCGCGCTCGCGATGCCGTTCAGAATAATATTGGAAGCTGCGTCGAGCGTGACGACCAGGCGGTCGGCGGTCGTGATCGTGAAGCCTTTGATGCCGCCGGCGGCGCGGATGGCGTTCTGCACCGCGGCCAGGCCGGAAACGGAACGCAGATCACCGGCGGCGACGGCCGCGAAGACAGCCTCGGCTTTCCGGACCGCTTCGGCGTCGGCGCCGGCCTCGAGGACCAGCACCGCACTCGCGGACGGGGTGTCTTTTCCGGTTGAAGCCGATTTGAATGAGATGGTCGTGAGCTTCTTGTCCGATTGCTCGGAGGTCAGAACGAGGCCGTTCGCGGTGGTTACGCTGATGCCCTGTCCGCGCAGAGCGAAATTTTCGGCGATCCCGAAGAACGAATCGCCGTCCGTGATAGGAGTTGTGACCGCCGCGGCGGCCTGCGCCAGCCCATCAATGACCACCAGGTTCTCACGGCTGGCCGAAACAGGCGCGGACAATTCCAGGATCTGGCCGGCTGCGGTCCGCAGCGCCTTTACGCTCATCAGCCCGTCAGCGCTCAGGACCAGCGTGAAGCGGTCGGAACGCGTGACGCGGATGTCGACGGAACGCGCGCCTTGGAACGTCTTCGGCGCCGATTCCAGAAGCGCGATGCTTTCGTTGTCGCGGAGATTCACCGTCGCGGAATTGAGCGCGAGTGTCTGCACTTTTTCCAGGGTCAAGGATCCTTCGAGCACCGTCGTCTTCGGGTTCAGAGCCACGGTGGCTTCGCCGCTGCCAGAAGCGTTCTGGAAGGTCAAGGTATTGGCAACCACCTCGGTCTCTGAGACGGCGCTCTTCCCGCTCCACATCGTTTTGCCGGCTGCGCTTTCGACAGAGGCGGTGACACTCAGGATCTTCGCGTCTTTGCCATGGAACGCCGTGGTGGCGGCCGTGAAGGAAGCAAGGCCCGACAGCGCTTTGGACGAACCCTTCAAGGTCACGGTACCCTCGGAGACCTCGGAGACCTCGATCACCGAACCGTCCTGCGTGTTGAAACTTAGGTAGATCCCGCGGCGGACGGCTTCCACGGCGAGGACGGCGGCCTGGCGCGCCATCTGCCGGTCGCTGACATCCAGAGTCTGGGACTTCGCGAGGAACACCTGGGTTACGGCTTCAGTTTGCATGGTCTCGGAAACCTGCAGCAGGCTTTCGGAGACATTGACGCCGTCCAAGTTATTGACGGACGAGAGCGTCTGAGTGAAATGGGTTATCTCTTCGAAATTAAGGTCCGTGATGCGGAGGCCGGCGGCGCGGACGGAACCGACGAGTTTCTGCAAGTCGCGCGCGGAAGCGTTGGCCCGTCCGAGCTTGCCTTTGTCCGAGGTCATGTAGCCGTCTTTGGCCAGCGCTGCGACGTTCTCACCCCATTGCACCGTGCACGAGCCGCAGGACGCGTCCATCAGGCGGAACGCCGCGCCGAACGATGCGCCGCCGGTCTTGGCGTTCAGCGACGTCATCAGCGACGCGAAGTGCTTGGCGCGCTCGGCGTTGGTCTTCGAGGCGAAGAAATTCTGGAGGCTTGCCGTTTCCGCCACGGTGAGCGTCATCGGCGTCAGGGCCTCGCGCACTTTCGCCTGCCCTGCCTCTGTGATCACCGGCGCCGCAGACTTGCCTAACTCGCGCCCGAGGCTGTCCAGCTTGTCCGTTTCGAGAGCCAGCTGCTGGACCGCTTCGGACTGGCCGAGGAATATTCTGCCCATGATCTGCTTCTGCAGCGAAACGTAATTTTCGGCTTTGGCCATACTCTTCACCAGGCCGTCCAGGAAGTCGGCGTCGGCGGTGAACTGGGTGCCGGCCAGCTTGTTGAATTGGCTGACGAACGAGGCCGTATCGGCGATCGCGAGTGCTTCCGTTATCTGCGTATAATCGGCGGTCAGGCCTTTCTGCGCGGCCAGCTCGGTGAGGCCGTCGAAGCCGCGGAGCAGCGTCGGCGAAACCTTGCGGAGTTCCTGCAGCGTGAACGCCGTCATGTTGGCGATGCCAACGCGGGCGGCCAGCGAGCTAACGCTCACTGCAAACACCGTGAATTCTCCGAGCGTTATCGTGGTGTTGTAGGCCCGAACGAGCGCCTGGGCCTGGTTGATCGTGAGTTTATCGGAATGACGCGCGATCGCCTGGTTCAAGGCGATCACCTGCGCGGCGGGGCCCTGATTGCGCGCGCCATCCACGGCCTGCGTGACCGCTTCGCTGACGGTCAGGATGTCGGCGATCTGGGCCTCGGTCAATTCGGCAGCGGGCCGGGCCTGCAGAGCCGCGGCAGCAGTAACGGCACCGGTGTCGTTCGTCGAAACCGATTCGAGACTGGCGGTCACCGGCATGAGGATAGCACCCCTCAGCAAGGTCTGAAGCGTCTCAGCGCTGACGTTGAGGTTCCAATCCAAGCCGCGATTCTGCATTTCCTGGGCCGCTTCGACGGTACGCGCGCGGTCGAGGCTGTTATTGGCATTTTCGAGGCCTTTTCGGACCAGATTCTGGATCAGGATGTCG
>CAZCVC010000077.1:0-6311 GCA_964502045.1 uncultured Planctomycetia bacterium
GTAGATCGTCGCCGCCGGAAAGAGCCGTCTGAGCCAACCCGTAAAATCACCTGTGTGCGCGCCGATATCGATAACCGTTCCGATGCGCAATGCGGCGAACCAGCGGTTCGTTTCCGCTTCACCCGGACGAAACCGGCTCCGCGAGACCAGAATACCTTCCGGCGTACGGGCGATGCGGATGCCGCAGAGAAGCGCAAGCCTCGAGACGAAATTCATCGGTACCCGCCCGCGCCTGACATCCGTCTGCCCAGCGCATGCCACCATCCGCGCGGCCACGGCATCTGACGCGCCTTCAGGTCGAAAAGCGGAGAGGGCGTTTCACCGACGAGATTCACGAAATACCTTGGCAGACGCGCGGCCCCGCGCGGCGTGACCACGTGGAGGGAACGTGCGGTGTTCAAAACGAGTACGAGCACGTTTTTCGCATATTTCACCGTTTTTACGACCCGCATTTTCTTCGGCTCGGCGTCCTGACGCCAAAAACGCAGATCTTTGTCGGTGGATTCGTATAACTCGAGATCTCCGCCGTCCGCGTCGTCATCCGGGTGCCGCATGTAAAACAAGCCGGCGTATAATTTGCGCGGATCGTCGACGTGAGGAACGCGCACGCTCGGATCACCCGCGCGCGAAGGCGTGTTGATCGACGCATAAGCCTCCGTAAGAATGTGATGGGCGCCCGCCGCATCCTCGGAGCGATCGCCGCGGCGCACGCCTTCCGGCCCGCCCCAAGAGGCCAGAAGTCCCGGATACTCGCGTTCGATCGGCCCTCCGAATAGTTTCAAAAAAGCGGCCAGAAACGCATCGTCGGCCTGCGCGTCGAGAAACTCGGACCAAAGCGGGTCCATCGGCAATTTTCGCTCCCGAATCGTTTTTCGCGACAGATCGTACCGGCGGTTCGAACCCGGCCGTGCTTCTCCGGCGAACCACTGCGTCGACGGAAAAGAGCGTAGCAGCGCGTTGCAAAGCGCCTCCGGGAGTGCGTCCGTCAGGACCAGATGCGGAAACGGCTCCAGGCGCACGTCGGCCGCCGTCGCGCGGTCCAAAAGCCGGTTCATGAAAGTTTGTCTGTAAAACAACGAGAATAATCGATTTTAGGGAATACGTCGAGCTTTCCGGAAACCGTGGCATCGACGATGCGGCGGCCTTCACGCGCATAGACGGTCCGGGCCAAGCGGTATACCGCTTCCGCGCCCTTCAAGTCCGGACGGCCGATCAGTTGATTGTTTGTGAAATAAGCGGGATCGAAGTGATCCAGATCGGGTCCTCGGAGGGGCGAATAGGCGGCGTTCGTGTCGACGGCGTTTCGGTAATGGTGGTCGACGCCGATCAGAACGACCTCGTTGAATCCCATGTAACGGGCGATTTGCATGCACGCATAGGTGACGGAGTGCCCCTCGACGATCTCGCGGTCGATGCGGCTTGAAAAACGTTCAACCCCCAGGTAGGAGCGCGAGTTCCAGAAGGCCGTGCCGTCGGTGAAGGCGCAGGAATCGCTCGCCTGCCAATTCAGGAATTTCGGCGGGCGCAGCGCGGCAATCTCTTTTGCGAATTGCCGGATGAACATGCGGTCGGCTGCGACGTAATACGTGGTTTCGAAGCCGAGCTTGTCGAAAAGAAGATAGATGCGGTTCGTGCCGAACGTAATTTCATTGCGCAGAGGGGAAAGGTCCATCCGGTTGAGGCTCGGTCCGTTGCCGAGGATGAAGCATCGGCGTCCGGCATGACGGTCGCGGCAAGCACGAAGCCGTTCACGGCTGCGCGCCGCGTCCGCATGCGTCCTCCAGTCGATCTCGGCCTTCCAAACCTCGGGCAACGCTCGACGGGCACCTTCGAACCAACGCCGTACGGTCATGGAAAGATCCGTTTCCAGCGTTTGACCAGCCAATGTCGCAGCGGATCGACCGCGGCCGGCGAATTGCCTTTCAGGATGTCCCGGCGCGCATGTCCGCCGTCCAACGCCTTCCGGAGATCCGTTTCGGTGACCGCGCCGGCCTCCCGTGCTTCGTTGAAATAGCGGAACCACGTGTCGCCGTGAGGGTGGCCGGCGAGCCGCCACGGTTGGGTGGGAATGAACGTGTAATGGACCAGCTTTGTGTCGGAGAACACCGCGTCGCGCGCGTGCCACCGGGGATCGAGCTCGCCGATCTGCACCGGATGGTATTGCAGAAAAAGCGGCGTAGTCCAAAGAAGATCACGGTAGGTGAATAGCCCTTCGCCGATCTGACGGAAAATCAGGTCCAGATCGAAGCGGGCGCGCGCGCAATCGAAAAGCATGACGCCCAATGCCCACCACCCGGGGCGTCCCGGCGCCGGCTTGGCCAAAAAATCCCAGCCGCCCGGCAAAGCCGCCAATTCCCGGATGTCGGCCAGACAGATGATGTCGGCGTCGAGATAGACCGCGCGTCCGCGATGGCCGCACACGGCCGGAACGATAAAACGGTATAAACTGTATTCGGTCATATTGTAACGCAAAAGGGACGCATCCAAAGGCGCCGGCGCGGAGGTCCGGCCTCCGCGGGCATCCACCGTCTCGAGCGTGTTCGCGGTGCCGTTGAAGACGCGGATATCCAACGCGTTTCCCGAATGCTTGCGCAGTGTATAAATAAGAGTCTTTTCTTCGACGCGGCTATGCTCGCCGGAACCGATAAAGACGGTGAAGGGGGCGCTCACCGTTTCCATAGCACCGCCTGTCCCGTCGACAGCGCCAAAAGCGGCGTTTTTTCGGCGGCGCAATAATCATCCACGGCTTTTTTGGCGCCCGGCCATGAGAGCGAACCGTAATCGTCGCAAACGAGAATGCCGCCCGGCCGCAGCCGCGGATAAAAATAGGCGATCGCCGCGGACGTCGGTTCATGAAAATCGACATCGAGGTGCACGAAACGGTAATGGTCTTCCGGCAGAGATCCGAGCACCGGCGGGATCCACCCCTCGATGATTTCGGCGGCCGGGAATTCCCGCAGCGTCCAGCGCACTTCTTCGACCGTCGCGGCGTAGGCCCCGGCCTCCTGTCCGCTGCGCGGCGCGCCCCCGGTCAGCGCCGGATCGGTGAGGATGTCCGGCGTCCCCGGTTTGCTGAGGCCTCGAAAGGAGTCCACGATGCGGTAACCGTTTCCCCGGAAATCCGCGCGCTCGGCCCGCAAATAATGGCAGAGGATAAAGGAAGAAAGGCCGCGCCAAACGCCGCATTCGGCGACCGTCGCGTCGATGTGTTTCGTTTGGCCGAGAAGTTGGGCGAGGTTGTAAAGCCGTTCAGGGCGGTTCGGATCGCCGGCCGGCGTCCCCGACGCGTTGAGTCCGCGCTGATGGACGTCGTTGAAAAACGGGTCGACTTCGATCAGGTATTGCTTCTTTCGGCGGAAAAAAGGATTTTGACGCAGCGTCCGCGTCCGCGAGATCTCGATCCCCAGAACGTTGCGGAGAAAGGCGCGGACCGGAGGGGGCGCGAAGCTCATGCCCGCTCTCTCCGGCCGTGGAAAACCCTCAAGATCCCTCCGGCGAGCGGCCCGCAGATCAGCTTGAACGGAAACGTCTGGCCGAAGCTCAGAAGCAGCGCCTTACCGAGATTGACCGTCTTGGCCAATGTCTTGAAACCGCGGGGGCCGTAGCGATCAATGAAGGTGAAATTGTCGCGGAGGCAGTAATAGGACCGCCGCGAAAACAGAATTTGCCAGGCGCTGCGGTAACTCAGAAAAGTCGAGCTGCCGTGGGTCAGGACGGGCCGTTGCAGGTGCGAAAGTCCGGTCTTTCGCGTGATCAGGAGCGGATAACCGGCGAGTTTCGCGCGCTGCGCGATGTCGAAGTCCGTCAAGACGTGCGGAAAACGCGCCGAATCGTAGTTGCCCGTCCGTTTGAGCGCGCGGATCGGGATCAGCGTACCGCGGCCGGTCAGGAAGTCGAGTCCTTCCAGCGTTTCCTGTTCGGGCATCCAAATATTGTGCATGAAAAGGCCTTTTTGCCAGCGAAAGACGCCGCCCGAGGATTCGACGTCCCGCAAGTCATCGCGATACCAGCAGTGCGCGCTCACAAGCGCGTTCTGATACCGCTCGCTTTCTTCCACCAACGTCGAGACGTAGCGGGTGTCCCGGATCCGGACGTCGTTATTCATCGACAGGAAAAAATCCCCTTCCGCAGCCTCTTCCAGCACTTTTTCCGTGCCCAGGCGCATCCCTTCGCCCCACCAAACCGGCTCTTCGACGCGATCGACGCGGATCGAGGGAAAACGTCGGCGAACCGCTTCTACGGTGCCGTCCGTCGAGCCGCAATCGAAGAGGCGAATTTCGAGAGGCCGATACTCCTGCGTTTCGAGGTCGGCCAGACAGTCGAGAGTGAATTCGACCCCATTGTGAACGACGATGAGCACAAAAACCGTTTTCATGGGCGAATGATGATTCACAATGCAATTATATACTAAAATTTAGTAAAGACATATATTGATAAGCATCTGTTTCAACCGATCGATGCCGGAACCCCGGTTATTTGTCTTTTTTTCTCGTGGAGCACGGGGCTCCCATTACCACGGATTCGATTCGCCTGGAAATGTGCGGACCGAGCCCGATGCCCTCTTAGCGGATATGGCTTACGTTTAAAAATCTTTCACTTGCTTTTCGCCTCAGGTCGTCGTAAGTTCGATTAAAACGAGGACCTTTTCGTGCCGCTACGTCGCATCACATCGTTTTCCTCTCTCGAAGAACTGATGAAAAAGAAGGGCCGCTGGAAACTCTCGCCCGGCCACGAGGTCGAATACGTCTCCGAAGGCCCTTCCGAAGAACTTAAATTCAAAGGCGCGCTCGTCGCCGCTGAACCCGAAGCGCTCGTGCTATCGGTCACCGAGCGCGTGGGCCCCAAGCTCGTCACGCGGCTCGTGCGGCTGCGCGGCGCCTGGAGCGCTGACGCGCAGAACCGTCTCGTGTTCGAGGTCGAGAAAACAACTGGTGAGGGCCGCGCGCTCGTGTTCCGTTCCGGGTGGCGCATCGGCGAGCGGAACGAGCTTTTGTATTCATTCCGCGAGGAACGTCTAAAAAGGAAAGCGAAGCGCACGCGCGAGATCGCGCTCGAAGGCCACTGGGACTTTTCCGGAAAGAACCGGCTCGTGTACCGCCTGGCCGGAGACAGCGGCGCTTCGATCTCATTCCGCGGCGCGTTCCAGTCGAAGAGCGTGCTCGCCAAGAAAGGGGAGATCCGCTGGCAGCTCGGCTCCGGCGTTTCCGGCGGGCCGCGGTCGAAAGCCGTGTCGCTGTTCGGAAAATGGAAGGTCTCGCGGGACCTGGGCCTCGAATTCGAAATGGAATACCGCGGCGGCCGCCGCTCCATCCTTTTCGGCGCCGATTACGCGCTCGGGCCCTCGCGGCGTGTCGAAGCGAACCTCAAAACGCGCGAGGGGCAGCCGCTCGGCGTCGAGCTCGTGCTCACGCAGGAGATTTTCGGCGGCGACGGCGGCGTGTTCGTGCGCCTGCGCCGCGACCTTGCATCCTCGGCGGCGGAGGCCGGCGCCCGGGTCCTGTGGTGATTGACCCGGCAAAGCCAAAAATAGTAAAATCTTAGCAGGAAAACAACCGAAACTTTTCAAAACGGGGACTACCATGAAAAAAGCGATTTTTAGTCTGGTGTTGATAACGGCGTACCTGTCCACCGCGGCTTGGGCTTACGAAGAGGATCCCAACAAGAAGATCATCAAGAGCGGCCTCCTGGGTGCCGGCGTCGGCGCCATCTCGGCGAGCGCTTCGGGCGGCAATGCGGGCAAGGGTGCGCTCATCGGCGCGGGTACCAACGTCATCGGCGGTGCCCTGCTGGATTCGCTTTTCTCGCCGCCTCCGCCCCAACAGCAGCAGGTCCAGTACGTGCAGGCCCCGCCGCAGCAGACGCAGTACGTGCAGGACCAGGGATACCAGAGCGGCAACCAGGGCAACCTCAGCAAATCCCCGAGCCAGCCCAAAAAGCACATCTACCGCAAGTACGACAAGGACGGCAACGTCATTTCCGAGGAAGAAGTCTGGGAATAATAATCTCGGCGTCCCGTTGAAGCCGCCCGAAAGGCTTCCGGCGTTCGACGCGCTGCGCGCGGCGGCGATGCTCGCCGTGGTCTCGCTGCACGCGGCGATCCCGTACATGACGCTGCGCCTGCCGGACCTGGCCTGGCACGTTTACGACCCCGCGTCCCACCCGTTCTTCGACCGGCTTTTTCTCTGGATCCAGGGTTTCGCGATGCCGGTGTTTTTCACGCTGTCCGGCTTTTTTGCCCAGGAGCTCTACGGGTTTCTCGGCGAAAAGCGATTAAAATAACACAGAGAGCGCCCGAACTTCCAGCACTATCA
>CAZCVC010000078.1:0-3537 GCA_964502045.1 uncultured Planctomycetia bacterium
TGACGGTTGTCGCCTTCTGTTATTTCAAGGAAATGAAAGTGCAGGCTGCCGTGCTCGAGGTAGGGCTCGGGGGCCTCTACGATTCGACGAACATCGCCGAGGCGAAAGTCGTTGGCATCACGCCGATCAGCCTCGAACACACCGACAAGCTCGGCAAGACGATCTCGAAGATCGCCGTTCAGAAATGCGGCGTCATCAAAGGACGCGAGTACGTGGTGTCGGCGCCGCAGGCGCGCGAGGCCGAGAGCGTGATCCAGGAGGCAGTAGAGAGAAACGAGGCGAAGCTGCTCACGCTCGGCAAGGAAGTCAAATTTTTCGACCGCGGTTACGGCGAGGATTTTCAGAAATTCGACGTGCGCACGCCGTTCGGCGATCATTTCGAGCTGACGCTCCACCTGCTCGGCGAGCATCAGATCGAGAACGCGGCGCAGGCGATCGCGATGGCCGGCTGCCTCGAGGCCAAGACGCGGATCAAGATATCGCCGTCCGCGGTGAAGCAGGGGGTGCTCGACGCGCGCTGGCCGGGGCGCCTCGAAAAAATTTCCGACCGGCCGCGTATCGTGCTCGACGGCGCGCACAACCGCGACAGCATGAGGCGCATGCTGTCGGGCCTGGCGCGTCATTTTCATTTCGCTCGACTGATTTCCGTGTTCGGCGCCGCCGAAGACAAGGACCTGTCCGGAATGCTCGAGGAGCTTCTCGGCGAAGCCGACGTGGTCATCGCCACCGAATCCGGCCACGAGCGAAGCCTGACAGCCGAAAAGATCGCCGAGGCCGCCGAAGGGACCGGCAAAGACGTACGTGTGAAAAAAAAATTCTCCGATGCGATGGCCGAGGCGCGCAAGGAAGCGCTCGAAGACGATCTCATCCTCGTGACGGGATCGCTGTATCTTGCGGCGCAGGCGCGCCGCGCGGCAGGACTCTAGCCGTGGCGCTCAGAGAAACCGACCACGACACGATAGCCGCGATCGCGACGGCGCCCGGCGAGGGCGGCATCGGCATCGTGCGGCTCTCGGGACGCGCGGCGATAACGATCGCCGGAAAAATTTTCAGGCCTAAGAACGGCAGCGATACCGCTTCGCAGAAAACCTACACGGCACGCTACGGACACGTCGTTTCCCGCACGAAGGGGAGCGAGCGCATCGTCGACGAGGGCGTGCTGCTCATCATGCGGGCGCCGAAAAGCTACACCGCCGAAGACGTGGCCGAGATCCAGGTGCACGGCGGCACGGCCGTGCTCGAGGAAGTCCTCGCTTCGGCCGTGCGCGAGGGCGCGCGGCTCGCGGGTCCCGGCGAATTCACGAAGCGCGCATTTTTGAACGGACGCCTCGACCTCGTGCAGGCCGAGGCCGTGCTGGACCTGATACAGGCGCGCGCCGAAAAAAGCCGGCAGTGGGCGAGCGCGAGGCTCGACGGCTCGCTTTCGCGGCGCTTTGAGAAATTGAAATTTCTTCTGATCGAAACAATGAGCGCACTCGAAGCGGCCGTGGACTTTCCCGAAGACGACCTCGACGCGCGGCAACTCGTGGCGCTGCGTGCCGGGCTTTCCGAAGCTTCGGCGGAGATCGGCGCGCTGCTCGAAGGTTCGGCGCTGGGACTGCTGGCCAAACGCGGCACGCGCGCCGTTTTCTGGGGGCGTCCCAACACCGGCAAATCGAGCCTGATGAACCGGCTCGTCGGACAGAGCCGCGTCATCGTGGCGCCGCTGCCCGGAACGACGCGCGACGTCGTTGAAGAAGAGATCCAGATCCGGGGCTTTCCGGTGCGACTCGCCGACACGGCAGGCATCGCTTCCGCGTCGGATCCGGTCGAGATTGAGGGCGTCGCGCGCTCGCGCCGCGCGGCTATGGAGGCCGGCGTCGTGCTTTTCGTGCTGGATGCGTCCGCGCCGCTTACGCCCGACGACAAAAAAATTTACGACGAGATCCGCCTGAAACCCAAGATCATCGTGTTGAACAAATCCGATCTTCCCGGGCATCTACGCGCCGCTGACGCTCAGGCGCTCGACCCCGCGGCGGCCGTCGTGTGCACGTCCTGCGTCAGCGGAGGCGGTATCACCGAGCTCGAAAATGAGATCCTGCGCCAAATGACGGGCGGAAAGGCCGACATCACCGATGACGCGGCGGTTGGTTCGGTGCGGCAGAAAGAGGCCGTCGTGAAAATGCGCGACGCCGTCGATTCCGCGCTTGAAGCCTGCGGGTCGAAGCTTTCGCCGGAGCTCATCGCCGTGGATGTCCGGCTTGCCCTGAACCATTTAGGTGAGCTCGTCGGCGAAATTACTACCGATGAAATCTTAGACACACTATTCGCGCAGTTCTGCATTGGTAAATGATGCAAATAGTCAGAAGTGACGGACAGCAATCTCCTTGCTCGCGAGCGCGAAATTGATATAATAAGGCTGTTTAAAAACCGGCATCTTTAACAATCCCTTATGCTCTCTGTCTCTTCCGACAGTTTTTTATTGCAGTTGGGCCGCAATAAAATCATCGTTGCGGCTCTGACGGCTTGGTTTATCGCGCAGGTCACGAAGGTGATCCTGGGGCTTATCCGGACGAAAAAGTTCGACTTCCGGTGGCTGCTCCGGTCGGGCGGTATGCCGAGTTCGCATGTCGCTTTATCGATGTGCCTGGCCTGCTCGATAGGGTTGTACTACGGATTCGATTCAGGGCTCTTCGCGGTTTCGCTCGGCTTCGCGGCCATCACGATGTTCGACGCGCAGGGCGTGCGGCGCCACAGCGGCCGTCAGGCCATTATTCTGAACAAGATCCTGGACGACATCTACGAGCACAAAGGCGTGCAGGAAAACCGCCTGAAGGAATTCGTCGGGCACACGCCGGTCGAGGTCTACGCCGGCGGCGCACTGGGTATTTTAATCGCGGTCCTATTTTACAGGAGTGCCGTTTGAACTTTAAAACCGCCGGTCTTTTTGTTTTGACGCTATTCTCTGCCGCGGAAGCTTTCGCTGCTACCGCCGCGCCGGCATCGGCGCCGCAGCAGTCCCAGGAGACCCCGGCCTTCGCGCAGTTCATTTCGCCGCGCCCGGACGACCACTCGGTGTTTTACCCCGTGGAGAAAGGCGACACGCTCACCTCGATCGCTAAAAAAAACCACGTCACACCCGATCTGCTCGCGATGGTCAACCGCGTCGATGAGAAAAAACTGAAGATCGGGGCACGTATCAAGGTGCCCACGTACAAGTTCAGCATCGTCATCGACAAATCGCAGAACGTGCTGCTGCTCAAAGGCGATGAGGAAGTGCTGAAGACCTACGTCGTCGCCACCGGCGCCAACAACGGCACGCCGGTCGGCACGTTCAAGATCACCGAAAAACTCGTCGACCCCGTCTGGTGGAAGGAAAACCGCAAGATCAAGGCGGGCAGTCCCGAGAACCAGCTCGGCACGCGCTGGATCGGCATCGACAAGCCGAGCTACGGTATTCATGGCACGATCGAACCCGAAACGCTCGGCAAGCAGGTGACTGCCGGCTGCGTGCGCATGAAAAACGAGGAAGTGGAGGAGCTTTACCGGATCGTGCCC
>CAZCVC010000078.1:3637-6268 GCA_964502045.1 uncultured Planctomycetia bacterium
CCGTGGCAGCGCGTGCAGATCGCGCGCCACCCGCGCCGGCCTTACACGCTCGATTACGTGCAGGGCGTGTTCACCGACTTCGTCGAAGTGCACGGCGACCGGACGTTCGCCGACGACAAGGCGCTCGTTGGAGGCTTCGCGCGCTTCGAAGGCCAGCCCTGCCTCGTGATGGGGCACCAGAAGGGCCGCGACGCGAAAGAGAACATCATGCGCAATTTCGGCAGTGCGCACCCCGAGGGCTACCGCAAGGCTCTGCGCCTGATGAACATGGCCAAAAAATTTCGCCTGCCCATCATCGCGTTCGTCGATACGCCGGGCGCCTATCCGGGCATCGGCGCCGAAGAGCGCGGCCAGGCCTACACGATCGCCGTGAACATCCGCGAAATGGCGCGCATCGACGTGCCGATCCTCGTCTGCGTGATCGGTGAGGGCGGCTCGGGCGGCGCGCTCGGCATCGGCGTCGGCGACCGCGTGCTCGTGCTCGAAAACGCCTATTACTCGGTGATCTCGCCCGAGGGCTGCGCGGCGATCCTCTGGAAAGACCGCACGAAGGCGCCCGAAGCAGCCGCCGCGCTGCGTCTGACGGCCAAAGACCTTTTGGAAATGAATCTGATCGACGAGATGGTGAAGGAGCCGCTCGGCGGCGCGCACAAGAATTTTCCCGAAACGATGGACGCCGTGCGCCAGGCCATCCACAAGTTCTGGAAGGACTTCGAAGACAAAGACCCCTCGCTGTTGGTCGAGGCGCGCTACCGGAAATTCCGCGACATCGGCGTCTATCAGGAAGGCCAGCTGCAATCGGCGGAGAAAATTTATGCTAAAAATGAAAAAAAGAGAAGCCGTAAAAAAATGGCGAGTGCCCAGTGATCTGGCGGCCGTGCGCAAAGCCAGCGCGCAGGCGCTCGCGTTCTTCAAGCCTTTAGGACTGAGCGACGCGTACCGGTTCGACATCCGCCTTTGTTTCGAGGAGGCGCTTATCAACTCGATGAAGCACGGTAACGGCCTTAAAAAGAGCGTGCCCGTGGACATCGAAGCCGGCTACGACGACAAAAAGATCTGGCTGCGCTTTGAAGACCATGGCAATGGGTTCAACGTGTCAAGCATCAAGGACTGCACGCAGGACGACGGGCTTTTGAAAGGCGGGGGACGCGGCGTTTATCTCGTTCACCAGCTGATGGACGAGGTGAAGTACAACGCGAAGGGTAATGTCATCACGATGGTTAAATCGATCCAGGGTCCCCAATAATACGGGAAAATTCACGGGAGGTAAGGGAAATGGAAATCAAGGTGTCGCAGGTAGATGAGATTGCGATTTATCAGGTCAATGGGGAGATCAACATCAGCACTTCGCCCGATCTGAAGAAGCAGTTCGAGAAACAGTCTTCGAAAAAGGTCGTCGTGAACCTCGAAAAGGTGACCTATATCGACAGCTCCGGCCTCGCGACGCTGGTGGAGATGCTGAAAAAAACCCGCTCGCAGGGCGGCGCGCTGGGGCTCGCCGGTATGTCGGACAAGGTGAAGAGCCTTTTCGAGATCACGAAGTTGGACAAGCTGTTCCTGATCTTTCCGAACCAGGACGAGGCCGTCTCCAAAATTAAATGAACCTATCTTTTTTCGAGTCCGTCGGCCGCTCGACTATTTCGGTCATCACGGAAACCCTCAACATTCTGAAGCTTTTCTGCCGGACGATTTACTGGATATTTGCGGGCCCGTTCAAGAAAAAGCCGGTCTCACGCAAGAATTTTTTCTTCCAGACCGTTTTCGCCGGCCTCGATTCGCTGATCATCGTCTGCTTCGTGAACCTGTTCATCGGCATGGTCCTGGCGATGCAGTCGGCTTACCAGCTGCAGCAGATGGGCGCGACGATCTACGTCGCGGCGCTCGTCGGCGTCTCAATGACGCGCGAGATCGGCCCCGTGCTCTCATCGCTGGTCATCGCCGGCCGCGTCGGCGCGGCGATCACGGCGCAGCTCGCGACGATGAAGGTGACCGAGCAGGTCGAGGCCCTGGAAACGCTGAGCCTGAACCCGGTGCGCTACCTTGTGGCGCCGCGATTTCTGGCGCTGCTGGTCATGCTGCCGTGTCTCGTGTGCCTCGGCAACATCGTCGGCATGTACGGCGGGTACCTGATCGGCACGACGCAGCTGGGCCTGACGCCGGGCCTTTACATCGACACGACGATCCAATTTCTGACTTTGAAGGACATCAACACAGGCCTCTTGAAAAGCGCCGTCTTCGCGATGATCATCGCGATGGTGGCCTGCCACAAGGGTATTTCGACCGAGGGCGGGGCCGAAGGCGTGGGACGCTCGACGACGCAGAGCGTCGTGCTTTCGTTCATTCTCATCATTTTGGCCGACGCCGTATTGACATTCATCTTTTATTTCTCAGGGAACTGACCATGGCAGAAAATAAAAAAGAAGTCGTCATCAGCGTCAAGAACGTCGTGAAGAATTTCGGCGCGCGCCGCATTTTGAACGGCGTTTCGCTGGACATCTATCAGGGCGAGACCCTCGTGATCATGGGCGGCTCCGGCTGCGGCAAGAGCACGTTCCTGCGGCACCTGATCGGCGCGATCCGGCCGGATTCCGGCGAGGTCTGGATGTTCGGCCAAGACATCGCGAAGGCCAC
>CAZCVC010000079.1:0-6241 GCA_964502045.1 uncultured Planctomycetia bacterium
TCAGTTCTTCGATGTTCTGAACGTTTTCGATGATCGCGCGGCCGCGGCGCTATTCCAGTACCGGCACTTGCTCACCGGCGGCGTTGACCATCGTGAGAGCTTTGCCGTCCGGACCTTCCTTGACGGCCGTAATTTCGCCGCGGTTGACCTGCTGGATCTTTAACGAATAATTCAGCGTGTTGGCGGTAAGAAGGAAGGTTTCGAGTCCTGGGGTGTCGCCGCGGAAAATGCTGTCGACCCCCGAAATGGTCTGGATCATCGAAAGCTCGCCGAGCAGACCATTGGTGCGCAGGATATTGGCGCCGGTCGTCAGTTTTGCGATCACGTGAATCTGCCGGCCGAAAGCGGTCTGTTCGGCTTTAGTCGCCTTGCCGTCTCCGACGACTTCGCTGAAACGCGCGTCGTAAACGTTGGCGTCAGAATAAACCACGGTCTGGCGGCCGCTCGACGACTCGTACACGCGGTACTTGCCGATCTCGACGCCTTTGGAATCTTTAACGGTATATTCGGTAAATTTCAAGGTCCCGCTGATCGCTTCGGCCTGCGCGACGGCGATGTCCATTGCGCCGGACCCAATGATATTGAACCGCGGGGTTCCGGCCTTATCGATAAGGTTATCGATGAGGTTTTGGATCTCGTTGGCGCGGGACGAAATGTACTCGAGAGTCTTCTGGGCGTTCAGCGTCAGACGCCATCCCTGCGTCGTGCTCCATCCGCTGGTGCCGAGGTCCAGCACCTGGGCGCGCAGGACCGCCAGCTCCCCTCGGACGCCGGCCACCGTGCCCGACAGGAAGATCGAGATAGGCTTGCCGGTCACGGAATTCTGGTTCACCGTCATCACGGCCTCGATGATGCTGACCTTCTTGCCCGAGCTGGAAGTCTGGTACGCGTTGTAAGCCTCCTCGACGGTCGCGGGACGAACCAACCTTTCACCTTTTGCGTCGATAAGGCCCTTCGTGCGCAGCATCGCGGCGAGCGACGCGTACGGGTTGCCCATACTGGTGTCCGCCATCACGTCCTGATTGCCGTTTAACATGTCGGTGATGCGCTTGCCGGTCTCGGAGTTGATGGCGATGTTAAAGCCGTTGCTGCGGTTCAGTTTCACGGTCAGCACTTCGGCGGCATTCACGATGTACGACTGGATCATCCTATCGACGAGTTCCCTGCCCAGAAGTTTGATAGCTGCCTGGCCGGCTTCGGATTCATTCGCTTCCTTCTTCACCTGATCGGCCGGCGCGTCTTTCAGGTACTTGCTTGCGCCATGATCGTCATAATTCAGCTTGTCGGTATTCAGCTTGTCGGTTTCTTTCTTTTCCGTATTCAGCTTGTCGGTTTCCGCAAACGTGCTTCGGAGCACATCATCGGCGGCATCAAGCCTTTCCATGCGGGCCGTGACATCCGTCAGCAGGTCGAACATCGCCTCGGCCCTCGCGCGGCCCGCCGCATCAAGCAGCTTGTAGGCGTCCACGATAGAACTCATTGTAAGCTGGACCGACTGAAGCACCTGTTCACCTTCGTCGATGAGGAACATGCGGAAACGGCTCAGCAGGCCGTTTTCGGCAGTGTGTTTCTGCTGGGCCTCCATGAGCGTGCGCGATTGCATGAAGAAGAGGCCGGTCTGGCCTTCCATCTGGGAAGCATCTGTGACGCGATGGATCGTGACGCCTATCTCTGTGCAGTAGGCCTCAAGGGCTTCGAATGACTTTTGCTTGAAAGCGCCGTCGAAGTTGGCCTCGGAATCGAATACCATCAAGCCTTTCAAGTTTTTGGCCTCGCCCGGATTCAGCGCTTCGAAATAAGTCAGGAACGACTGCTGGATCATGTTGATCGGGATCGTCTTTCCGCCGCCGGCCTTGAACGCCACGAAAAGCATCGCCGTGCTGATGTTCGACACGCCGAGATTGTTGGCCACGATCGTATACAGCAGGCCGCCGATCATCGTGTCCCTCTGCTCCGCGTTCATCTGTTTTGTGCTGTCGAACTCGCGCTGACGGACCATCGTCTCCAGCGCGCTCAGGCGCGCAAGATCATTGGTCGCCTCGACGGTGCGCGGCACGCCCTTTTCGAGGAGTTCCGCCTTTTGTTTCTGGATCAACTCCACTTCGGCCTTATAAGCGTCTTTTTCCGCCATGCCCTCGGCGATGCTCTTATCGATGCGCGCGAACGATTCTTTGGCGCTCGTCATGACCTCATCGGCGAGCTTGCGAATCTCGGCGCGGACATTCTCCGGAAGCTTGCTGTATTCTCTGGCGAGTTCGAGTTCGTTCATGCGAGCCATTGCGGCCGCTTTCAAGCCGACGCCGTTGATGGCCTCCGTCATTTCGAAGACGTTCATGTGGCGGAAAATCACGCTGTGAACCGCTTCGGCCGCCGCCTGCGAGAATCGGCCTTCGGTCAGGGTCTGAAAGATGCCCTCGACCAGCTGACCCCTGAGGATCTTGTATTCCTGGGATTCGACGCCTTTCTTCGGGTCCTGGGCGATCTCGCGGAGCACTTGCGCTTCCTTTGAAGTGCCGCGGATCGCGGAGTCGGCTTCCGTGCCGATGTTCTTGACCAGCGACGACATCTCGAAGATATGGAAGTATTCGGCCTTCGACAGCGATCTAGCACTGCCGTCCTGGCCGATAAAGAAGTAGCCTTCTGTTTCGACTTCCTGGCCGTTGATCTTGACGACGGCGCGGCGCACGAGGAACTCCGACATGACGGGGTCGGCGGCGATGAGCATGTGGATGCGGTTCTCGTTTTCGCGCTCGATGTTCTTCTGCAGGTTCTTCTGGATCTTGGTCAGATTTTCCTTGATACCCATGCGCTCGAGAATGGTGCGCATCTCTTTGATGCGGGCGTCTTCGTTGGCGAGGTTGCCGTCGATGATCTTCGGCGAACTCAGGACCTGCGTCAGCACGTTGTTCAACGCTTCCTGCGCTTCGGCGTTGCCCCTCGCCTGCGTGGCCAGTGAATCGATGGTGCGGATGTCGCCGCGCGCGATGGCTTCGCCGACAGCCTCGGCCATGACGTCGAAGCGGGCCTGCTCGGTGACCTGGACCTCGGAGGCTTTGAGATAATCTCTCGCGGCGTCGGCATGCCTGCCGTTCTGGGCGGCCGTCCTGCCCCGGCTCATGTATTCGGCCGTGACTTCGGCCAGCGCGGCCTGCACGGCCGGATTGGCGGTGAAGAACTTCTCGATCGCGGAGGCTGTCTCTCCTTGAGCCCCCAAGCCGCGGCGTATCGCCACAAGGATGGCATGCTTGGCGCTCATTTCGAGCTTGCCCCAGGCCGGCTGCTGGCCGTTGAACAGCTCGAGTACGCTGTTCTGCAGTCTGATGACAAGATTTTCGCCCGCGGCCTTGGTGCCGGTGATGCTTTCGAGCGTCAGGATCATGTTTTCGACGATAGCCTGGTTCAGCGCCTTGATCCGCGCGGGGTCGGCGATCTGGGCCTCGCCGAGCAGCTTCGTGCTCTGCAGCATCTCCGAGAGGCGCTGCAAGACTTCGGCGCGGAGGTTCGCGGCCTGTTTTTCGTTGATGAGGCCGTCTTCCAAGTCGTTGGCGATGCTGTCGAGCACGATGGACGTGCGGCTGGTGATAACTTCGAACGCTTTCAGCATTTCCGAAGCGGCTTCGCGCAGGATCTTCATACCCTCGGCGCGCAGGGCCTGATTGGCGTTGGCCATGATCGAAGCGGTCTTGTAAAGCGCGTCGGTGGCTTTATTCAGTCCGTCGACGACGTCCATGAACGAGGCCGCATCGGCGACGGTGCGCGCGATCTCGGTGGCGATCTTCGCGAAGTCGCGTATCGCCGTGGCGACAAGGATGCCGGCACGGGCCACGGCTTCCGTCGTGCCGAGGATCTTCGAAGCGACTTCCAGCGAATTGGCCGTCATCGAAAGGATGTTGCCGACGACCCTCACGTCGGCGGCCGTCTTCACGTATTCCGCCATGTGCTCGATCAGGTGCTGGGCCGTCTTGGTCACCAGCGCCGTGATGATCTCAGCGGCGCGGATAAGCTCGGCCGGCTTGGCGGCGCCCTCCTTCATCATCGAAAGCGCGATGTCGAGCGCTTTGGCCATGTTGTCCATGGCCGTGACGACCATTTCGAGAGAAGCAAGGTCTTTAACCATGATGTCGAAGTTGCGGAGCAGGTACTCGCCGACCTTGATGACGGCGTTGCTAATAGCGATGATGGACGCCATCTGGTCGGCGCTCGTGAATTTCAGCGCTTCGGCGATCTGGAGGATCGTGTTGGTGACCGACACGGCCATGGCCGGCGAAAGACCGATCAGCTGCGTGAGGTTCGCTTGGGAGATCTCGATGAGGATGCGCTCGCCATGGGTCTCGAGGAATTTCCCGAATTCCTTGGCGGTCTGGTTGAACTGGTGCTTGCCGGCCATTTGTTCGACGAGCTGTAAGCTTTCGCGGATCGCTACGGCGACCGGGAGCAGTTTGGCGTCTTTCAGCGAGGCGGCTTCCTTGCCCGAAGACTTCATCATCTCGCTGGACAGGCGGACAACGGTGTCTGCCGCCGACTGCGATGCCTCGAGCAGCACGGGCGAGTCCTTGGCCAGTGGCTCGACCGCCTTGACGGCTTCAGACAGCGCGCGCAGAAGCGCCGGCGCTTTTCCGGCCGACGGGAGCAGAAGCTCCGCCGCCGCGGCTTTTCCGGCCAGCGTGGTCAGCCTCTTCAGCGCGGTGCCGAGATCGGCTTTCGCGGTCTCGATCAGCGAGGATTCCACCACAGACTGCGTCGAGCTAGAGCTCCGGTTGGCGGGTTGGCTGAAACGGATCGCAGCGGAAAGTTGACCGATGGCCTCGGCCGCGGCTTGGGCGTTGCCCGGCGTTTGGTTGGCTTCATAAGCGTCGACGGCGGTCCGGGCCTGTCGCATCGCCTCGGGCAGAGTCGGTGCCGTCCGGCCGCTGGGCTCGGCAAGACGCGCGTTCGGGCCCTGCGCATCGGGACGAGCCTGCAGGTCGGTGTCCATCCTCTGTGAAGTGTTTTCGGTGCGCGACGCCCGTCCTGAATCGGTTTCCGACCGCAGAGGCTGCTGAGAGGTCGAATTGGAATCGCCGCGGGCGTTCAGGTCGGTGCGGCTGCCGGGGACGTCGGCGTCGATGACCTGCGGAATTGTACGGCTGCCCGCTTCACCCGTCTCGGCGGCGACTTCGGGCAAGCGCGGCCCGACTTCAAGCCTCTTGGCTTCAACGGCGTCCCACATAGTCCGCATGCGGCCCATTCCCTCAAGGGCAAGTTTATTCAGCTCGTTTTGATGGGCCTGGAACACCGCCATCACCGGGTTGACCACCAAACCGTTGGCGGCCGCAGTGCCGTTGCCGTAGGCGCCGAGCATGTGCTGGACACCGTTCGAGTCCGTGTAAGTCACTTGACCATCACGAGAAGTCTGTACCATCGAATCGATGACCTTTGCAGGGTCCAGCGCTTCCCCGTTGCGCTGGTTATTCAAGGTTTCGAGGCGCTTCGTGACGTCCGCTTTGAGACGTTCCATACGCGCCTCGCCCATGCCGGCGACGAAGGACAGGTTGTGCGGCTTCATGAATAACACCACGAGGGTCAAAACATGCTTTTCAAAACCCGTAAAGCCCTGAGGCTTTGTGTTGACCGCGTTCTCATCCGTGAACGCGACCGTATCATTGCCGGCAAGATGGAAGAATGATCCGATGATACCGAGAAGCGCGCCTGTCTCTAAGCTTCCGTATAATTTCATTCTGCCCAATTGGCTTATCGGCAGCTCATTAACCAGGAATACCTTGATCCCGTTCATAATATCCGCGGAAACGCCGGTGAGAGACTCACGGAAATTGATGGTCTTATTTTCGAGTTTTAAATGCTCGCCGAGAATACGGTTCATCTCACCGTAAAATTTCGAAGTCGCTTGAATAGCCACGTCGCTGTTGAATTCAACTGTTTTTGGTTCAATAGCATTGATCAGATCTTCGCGCGCCTTTGCGACTTCGCCCTCCAACTTCTCGAGGGTCTTCGTCAACGTTTGGACCAGCTCGGTGGCCGCCGTATTGCCCTTCGCGGTTTCCGCTGTGCGGGCAATCTGGTTTTTAACATCAGCGGTCCTGGATTCCAATTGTTCCAGTTTTAATACAGAGCTGTTTCCCGCTTTGTCGCGGAGAAGGACCGTGCTTGCGGTCTTCAGGTCCATTTTTGCAGGCGCGGCGAATATCTTCATCAGCGGGCCCATGTAGAAACCTTCTTTCAAACCATTGAAAGAGGCGACCGC
>CAZCVC010000080.1:0-6215 GCA_964502045.1 uncultured Planctomycetia bacterium
TTCCAGTCCGGCGCGCTGTTCGACTCGATGACGGTCGGGGAGAACATCGCGCTGCCGCTGCGCGAACACACGAAGCTCGACAACAGTGTCATCAGCATCATCGTAAAGATGAAGCTCGAGCTCGTCGGCCTGCGCGGTTTCGAGGACCTGATGCCGGCGCAGCTTTCGGGAGGCATGAAGAAGCGCGTGGGCCTGGCCCGCGCGATCGCGCTGGATCCGACGATCATTTTCTACGATGAGCCGACGGCGGGCCTCGACCCGGTCATGACCGGCGTCGTCGACAAGCTGACGATCGATCTGACGAACAAGCTGAATATCACGTCCGTCGTCGTCACGCACGACATGAACAGCGTGTTCCGCATCGCGGACCGCATCGTCATGCTGCACCAGGGCAGCGTGCTGCAGATCGGCACGCCCGACGAGATACGCCATTCGAAAAATCCGATCGTGCAGCAATTTATCACCGGAGAGGCCGAGGGGCCGATCTCGTTCGTGCAGAAAGGCGACGATTATCTCGATCATTTGACCGTGGAGCTCGACGAAAAATAATTTTCCGATACATGTTAAACCGGGGAGGCGCAAGGGAATGAAAATGAGCAATGAAGTGAAAACGGGTATCTTCGTCATGGTCTGCCTCGTCGCCTTCGGCGTGCTGGCGATAAAGGTCGGCAATTTTAATTTTACGAAAAAAGGCTATCTGGTGAAAACCCGGTTCAGCTTCACCGGCGGAGTCAAAAAACATGCCCCCGTGTGTCTTTCCGGTGTCGAGGTCGGCGAGGTGAAGGATATCCGCCTCCTGTATGACCAAGGGACGATCGTCGAGCTCGACCTGTTCATTCAGGAGGGCGTGAAGATCCGCAAGGATTCGAAGACAATGGCCTCTACGTTCGGGCTGATGGGCGAAAAATACATCGAGATCAAGTCCGGCAATTCCGCCGAATTCGCCGGCGAAGGCGACGTCATTGGCGGCGAAGACCCGTTCCGCATGGAAGAACTCGTCGAGATCGGCAAGAAGGTTGCTGGCGACATCTCCAAGACGACGCAGGACATCGGCACGGTCGCGCGGCACGTCGACGAGATCATCGTCGAGAACAAGCCGAAGATCAGCGGCATGATGGACAACTTCGGCGAGACTTCGGAAAATTTCCGCGAGTTCTCGGACGACGTGAAGTACCACCCGTGGAAAGTGCTGATGAAGGGCAAGGAAGTGCCGAAATCCGAACGCGAAAAGGCGCGCGCGATGCGCCTGGCCGCCAAGGTCCGCGAGCTGGGTTACGCGCCGGCGCCCGAGGCTTCCGCAGTGACAGCGGCGGCAGCGGCGGCTCCCGAAACGGTCACGCCGAAGCAAAATTTCAAGCCGGCCAACGGCTAAGGGTCCTCTTGAAGGAATTCCACGAACGCAGCGCGAAGCTTCCCGCCCTTGGCCGCGTTTACGTTTCCTAAGAAATACGTCCGTCCGGTCCTGGCCTGCGCGGCGCTCGCGCTGGCGGCGCTGGGCTCCTATTTCCGCGTGCTCGAGCTCTACGAGCTTCAGACTTACGACTGGCGCTGCCAGATCCGCGGCCCGCGTCCCGTCTCCAAAGACATCGTCCTCATCGACATCTGGAACGACTCTCTCGAAGTGCTGGGCGCCTGGCCGTTCGACCGCGAATACCACGCGAACCTGATCCAAGTCCTCCAGCTTTACGGCGCGAAGGCCGTCATCTTCGACATTATTTTTCCCGATCCGCGCGAGCACGACGATCTCGTGGCCGAGACCGCGAAGAACGCGAAAAACGTGTATTTCGCGTTTTCTTTCGCGGCGCCGTCGATCAAAAACGGCATCCATTACAGCGGCGCGCTGGGTTCGGACCTTCTGCCGCCTTACCGCAACTCCGCGAAGGGCGTCGGCTTCGTCAACACGCAGCCGGACATCGACGGCGAGCGCCGCCGCGTGATGCCGGTCATGTATTTTCAGGACAAGCCCTACTACCAGCTCAGCTTCCGTGCGGCCGCCGACATCCTCGGGAACGGCATCGAAGGCGTCAAACACGAGCCGCGCCGCTATTTAGAGATCACGCCCGGCGTGCGCGCGCCGCTCGACGATCAGGGATGTTTCATCATCAACTACGCCGGCACCTGGGAAAAGGCGTTCCAGCATTATTCGTATCTGGACATCCTGTATTCGGCCCAGCAGATCGCCGAAGGCGAGGCGCCGCGCGTCCCTCTCGAACAGCTGAAAGGGAAGATCTGCATCATCGGCCTGACGTCGCAGGGCTCGATGGACACGAGCCCGGTCCCGATCCAATCCGTGTATCCGATGGTCGGTTCGTACGCGAATATTATTAACGGCCTTCTGCTGAAAGATTTCATCTGGCGCGCGCCGCGCTGGCTGAACCTGCTCGCGCTGCTTCTGTTCGGCGCGTTGATCGCCTGGATATCGACGCGTCACAAGCCGATCCGGGCGCTTTGGTTCACGCTGGCCGTCATGGCGTTTTTCCTGGTCCTTGCCGTCGCGTTGTTTTCGGTGTTCGGCGTGTGGATCGACATTTTCCTTCCGACGGCGTTTTTCCTAGTTTTGTACGCGAGCATGACGCTGTCGCGTGTTTTGAGCGAAATGCGCAAGCGCGAGCTCATCGAAAACGAGCTGAAGATCGCCAGCCAGATCCAGAAAAGCTTTTTGCCCGCCGTGATGCCCGAAGTCAAAGGTCTTACCGTCGCCGTGTTTTTCCAGCCCGCGAAGGCCGTCGTCGGCGAACTTTACGAGTTCGTGAAGCAGGCCGCCGATGACCAGCTCGGCGTGATGGCCGTTGACGTTTCGGGCAAGGGGACCCCTGCCGCGCTGTTCATGGCGAAGACAGTTTCCGAATTCAAATTCTCGGCGCGGGACAGTGTCGACCCCGCCAAAGCCCTCGAACAAGTCAACAACGCAATTTCGACCGAGAACACGGGGGGCTTGTTTGTCACGATGGCATATGCGATATTCAATATAGGAAAGAAAAGCGTAACAATGTCGAATGGAGGTCATTTGCCTGTAGTCGTGGTGGGCGCTGACGGAAAATCGGACCTTTTGACGCCCGGCGACGGCATGCCGATCGGCGTCATGGAGGGCATCCCGTTCGGGATCCTGGAACGCCCGCTTGCGCCGGGCGATATCTTCGCGTTCTATTCGGACGGCGTCAGCGAAGCGCGCAATCGCAAAAAAGACGAGTACGGCATCGAGCGCCTGCAGAGCGAACTCGTCAAGCACCGGGCGGATTCCGCCGAAAAAGCGCTCGCGAAGACGGTGCTCGACCTGATCGCGTTCATCGGCAAGGCCGACCAGCACGACGACATTACGCTGATCATCGTGAAGATAGACGACGCCGCGTGAATCCCGCCCATCCGAACCTCATGAAAGAGAGACCAGCGCGAAAGAGATGGGCGGGATGAAGACGCGCATCCTGCTGATCACGCACGACAAGGAATTCAGCGCCAGCGTCACGGCCGAGCTCGAAAAATTCCCCTATGAGATCGCGACGCACGGGGAGGGCGAGGTGCTGCAGGCCGTGTTCGACCAGGTTCCCCACCTGATCCTCCTCGACGAGGAATACGACAGGCGCCGCGGCAAGAACATCGGGCTTTCGATCAAGCAGGACGTCGTGCTGAAATACATCCCGATCATCCTCATCGTGAAGGACCGCAGCACCGCGGCGAGCAAAGAGATCGCCTGCATCGACCACTTCTGCGAAAAAGCGGCCAGCCAGCGCGTGCTGTTCGCCTTGATCCACGGGACGCTGAAGAAAAATTCGAACGAGCTGGACGTCAACCCGCTCACGCGCCTTCCCGGCACGCGTTCGAGCCTGCTCTGGTTCGAAAGGATCCTGACCTCGAAGAAGAGGTTCGCCGTGCTCTACGCGGACTTGTCCGACCTGGGCGTTTTCAACAAGGCATACGGCGATTCGCGCGGCGACGAAGTGATCATCCGCACCAGCGAGCTCATGAAAAAGGCGCTGCGCCTGCACGGCGGGCAGAACGATTTTCTCGGCCATCTCGGCGGCGACGACTTCGTTATCTTCACGACACCCGAGTGCGCGGCCGCCATCGCCGACGCGCTGATCCAGAGCTTCGACACCGAGATCCAGTCGTTTTACGACGCCGGTGACCGCGAACGCGGGTACCTCGTGCAGCGCGACAACGAGGGTCAGTTGAAGCAGTATCCGATGATGACGATCTCTGTCGCGATCGTCGACAACCAGCAAGCCAATTTCGAAGAGATCACCGATATCAACCGCGCGGCCGCCGATCTCGACAAGGCCATGCGCATGGTCCCCGGCAGCTGCTACGCAGTTTACGATGCGAAGAAAAAAACCGCTCCCGACGGCTCCAAGGAAAGCTCCCACAAGATCCATTTCCCGGGCCGCATGAAGAGCGTCGTCATCGCGGGATTGAGCGAGAACCCCGACCAGTACGGCGTTTTTTTCCGGATCATCATGAAGGAGCAGAAGATCGACACGCTGTACCAGCCGCTCGTGGACGTGCGGTTGAAGCGCTCGATCGGCTACGAAGCGCTTTCGAGGCCGGGTGCCTACTACCCGCCCGGGGAGGCCACGACGCTGTTCGAGATCGCGCGCCAAATGAACCATGTCAAAGAGCTCGACATGCTCTGCGTCCAGCTGGCGCTGAAGCGCGCCCAGGGGCTGGGTGCCGACCAGAAGCTTTTCATCAACCTGAACCATGAGACCCTGCTGGACGCGCAGGCGATGCGGATGCTGTTCGACGAAAAAGGGGCGATCGGCTTCAAGAACATCGTCATCGAGATCACCGAACAAAGCATCCTGCGCTCGTTCGACAAGGTCCGCGACGCGCTGGCCGAGCTCAAAGAGCAGGGCGTTTCGGTGGCCATCGACGACCTGGGCGGAGGGGCCGTCAGCCTGCGCGACGTGGCCGTGCTGAAGCCCGACTACATCAAATTCGACCGTTCGCTGATACGCCAGATCGACGTCAGCACGATCAAGCAGCAGATCCTGTTGTCGCTGATCCTGTTCGCGAAAGGCATCGGCGCCGCGACAGTGGCTGAAGGCATCGAAACGCGCGAGGAGTTCGAAGCCTCGGTCATGTGCGGCGTCTACCTGGCGCAGGGGTATTACTTCGCCGAGCCGGGGCCTGCGTTCCCCAAGCCTTTTTTTGGCGCAACCCCCGGAAAATAAATCGCCTAGGGGATTTGTATTTTTGGAAATCATGGTGTATACTGACCTTAAATAGAGGGGAATTATGCTCGCAACACCGAAGAAACAGAAGACCCAGAAATCGTGCATTTCCAATTACATGGAAGAGCTGACCACCGGCATTTTGGACAGCCTCCTGGCCAAGGAAAGAGCGCGTTTAAACGAGCAGGCCATCCAGGACATCAAGGCGCTGGCCTTGAACCGCCTGTGGCCGATGTACGTCACCTCTACGGCCGGCAAGGACTTCGCCAAGCGCATTGTGCTCGAGGACAAGATCGAGCAGGACGTCGAGCGCGAACTCCGCGCCGCCATGGACATCGTCCGCACGCACCCGCGTAAATAACTTTTTCTTACCAAGAGGAAGCCCGTTCCAGGGCTTCCTTTTTTGTTTCCTGGCCCCCGGTTTCCAAGTATAATTTTTCAATAGGAAACCTAAATTCGTATGGCCCAGCTAGACCTTTTGGTATCGCCTCCCGGCACCGGGAAAACCACCTATTGCATCGACCTTTTCCGCGAAGAAGTGGGCAGGACCCGGGCCGGGCTCGACAGCCGCTGTTATTTCATCCTTCCCAGCCGCGAGCACGCCGAACGTGTGCAGAACCTGGTGCTGAAAAAAGGCGTGCCCGGTCTCTTCAACGCCCACATCCTCAGCATGAACGACCTCGCGCCGCGCCTGCTGCGCTCGGGTGCAGCACTCCATCCGACCGATTCGATGCGCCGCGCGATAGTGCGGCGCATCCTTGCCGGCGAGGCCGCCTCCGGCGCGAAGTTCGGCTATTTCGACGCGGTCAGTGATTTTCACGGATTTCACGAGCTGCTGGCGGACGCGATCAAAGAATTCAACGCGGGCCTGATCGGCGTCGCCGAATTCGAGAAGATCGCCCAGCCGCTTCTGAAGGACACCGTTTTCAGGTCCAAATTCCGCGATTTCTCCCTGGTGTTGAAAAATTACGACCTGGAGCTCAAGCGTCTGGGGCTGGAAGAGGCGGAAGAGGACATCCGGCGTTTGCAAGACGGTGAGGACGTGGC
>CAZCVC010000081.1:0-6164 GCA_964502045.1 uncultured Planctomycetia bacterium
TCGTCGCCGCCCAAATGGGTGTCGCCGTTGGTCGAACGGACTTCGAACACGCCGTCACCGATCTCGAGGATGGACACGTCGAACGTGCCGCCGCCGAGGTCATAGACCGCGATCTTTTCATTTTTCTTTTTATCGAGCCCGTACGCGAGCGCCGCGGCCGTCGGCTCATTGACGATGCGCAGCACGTCGAGGCCCGCGATCTTGCCGGCGTCCTTCGTGGCCTGGCGCTGGGCGTCGTTGAAATACGCCGGCACCGTGATGACCGCCTTCGTGACTTTATGTCCGAGGTAGTCTTCGGCCGTCTGCTTCATCTTCTGCAGGATGATGGCCGAGACTTCCGGCGGCGTCAACTCCTTGCCCTGCACTTTGACCTTCAGCTCCCCTCCGGGGCCCTCGATGATCTTGTAAGGGACGAGCTTTTCTTCCGACAGCACTTCGCTGTGTTTGCGGCCCATGAAACGCTTGATCGAGAACACGGTGTTTTCCGGGTTCGTGATCGCCTGGCGCTTCGCGGCCTGGCCGACGAGCCTCTCGCCGCTTTTCGTGAAACCGACCACCGACGGCGTCGTCCTGCCGCCTTCGGCGTTCGCGATCACGACCGGTTCGCCCGATTCCATGATCGAAACGCAAGAATTGGTGGTACCCAGATCGATGCCTATCACTTTTTCTGCTGCCATTTTCTTTATTCCTCCTGATATCGTTGTTTCAGATGTTTTTATTTAAATTATTGGGCGATCTTGACGCGGCTGGGGCGTATCAGTCTCCCGTTCAACAAGTATCCCCTTTGGATCTCCTCCACCACGGTGCCTTCCTTCTGTCCGGCCGCCTCGACGGTCGCGACCGCCTCGTGCAGCTTCGGGTCGAACTCGGTCCCGACCGACTTGATCACCTCAACGCCGTGGAGCTCCAGAACTTTGTGCATTTCCTCCTGCGCGATGCGCAGGCCCTGCTTGATCTTTTCGGGGTCGTGCCCCTCGCTGATGCTGGCGACGGCGCGGTCGAGATTGTCCATGACCGGCAGCACTTCGGCCAGGATCTTTTCGTTCGCGTACTTGATCGCGTCCTGCTTGTCGCGCTCGAGACGCTTGCGCGTGTTGTCGAAGTCGGCCTTCATCCTCAGGATCTGCTCGGCGTACTCGGCCACCTTCTTTTCGAGTTCGGCGGTTTCCTGAGGAGCACTTTCGGGTGCGGCTTCGGGATCGTGTTTTTTTTCGGTATCGCGGCTCATTGCTAGAACCTTTCCAGCTCGCGCGTCACCGAATCCGCCACGAACTCCACGACGGACACGATCTTTGAATATTTCATACGCGTCGGGCCGACGACGGCGATGCTGCCGATCGCGATGCGCTGTACGTAACAATCCTTGGCGACGACGCTGACGTCTTCCAGGTCGCGGAACGCCGCTTCATGCCCGATGTGCACCTGCACGCCCTGCTCTTGCAGGTTTTTCAAAAGCAATTGGATGAGGTCGTACTTGTCGTCGAACGCGTGCAAGAGGATCCTGATCTTGCGCAGGTCCTGAAACTCCGGCTGTTCGAAAATACGCGCGATACCCTCGATGAAAAGCTCCGAATCGTCCTCCACCCGGTCCATCAGCTTCCGCGTTTCCATCTCTTCGCGCAGTTGGTTCAAAAAGGAGACGCGCTTCATATTTTTAAAATAAACCATCGACGCGTTTTCCGTGAGCTCCGTGATGATCTTCGAAACCTTCTCTTTCAATGTCGAGAGCGTACGGGCGCCGGCCAGCTGTTTGCGCACCCAGTCTTTTTCCTTCTCGGGCATTTCTTCGCGCGCCATCAGGCGGTCGACCCAGTAGCGGTAGCCCTTGTCGGTCGGCACGCGGCCGGCAGACGTGTGGGGCTGCTTCAGATAGCCCATTTCCTCCAGGTCCACCATCACGTTACGGATGGAGGCCGAGGACAGGTCCAGCCCGTGCCGGCGCGAAATCGCCCGGGAACCGACGGGTTCAGCGGTCTCAATATAGGAGCGCACGATCACGTCGAATATCTGGTCACGGCGTTGGTCAAGACTCTTCTGCATATTTATCCTTTGTTAGCACTCTATCTTAATGAGTGCTAAAACTATCATAGCACAATCGAGGGCTGTGTCAAGCCTCCGAAAACGGAAAAACCTCCGGAGGGTCTCCCTTTATATATATGAGGGGCGGCATAGAAGGGATGAGGCCTTGGATAGCAGAAGACGGGGTTTTTAGGGCTATTTTCCTAGTCTTTTTCTCAAAATAGCGTCGATCTTATCCGAGGCGCGCAGCTTCAAATAGGTGCCCTCCGCCGCGTCCTTCCGGGCGAGCACCTCCCCTTCCTGATACGCCATATTCAGCAACGCGTACTGGTCCCGGGGGATGAAAATCTCGCGGACCCGGCTCGTGCAGGACAGTTCCGTCGCGAGCGCCGTGCGCAGCGCTTCGAGACCCTCGCCGGTGCGCGTCGAGATCAAAAAAACGTTTTTCCGGTTCAGGTAATCGCCGAGCGTCGCGCGCCGCTCCGCGGTCAGCAGGTCCGCTTTGTTCAGGACGAAGAACGTCTTTTTATTGGCAGCCCCGATATCGGCCAGCACGGTCCCGACGGCGCTTTCGATAACGGCGAGGTCTTCCCGCGAAGCGTCCATCACGTGCAGAAGCAGGTCCGCCTGCACGGTCTCTTCGAGCGTGGCCTTGAACGACTCGACCAGATGATGCGGCAGATCACGGATAAACCCGACCGTATCGGAGAGGAACGCTTTCTGGTTTCCGGGCAGGGAAAGAAGGCGCGTCGTCGTGTCCAGCGTCGAAAAAAGCTGGTCTTTCACGAGCGCGCCGGCCTCGGTTAGGCGGTTGAAGAGGCTCGATTTTCCGGCATTCGTGTAACCGACGAGCGCCAGCAACGGGATGTCCCTTTCGCGCTTGCGGTCGATGGCAGTCTTGCGCTTTTTCTGCAGTTCCAAGAGCTCGCGCGTGAATTTCGTGATCTTCTCGCGGATGCGGCGGCGGTCGACTTCGAGTTTCTGCTCGCCCGGGCCGCGTGTGCCGACGCCGCCGCCCAGCCTCGAAAGGTAAATGCCTTTGCCGCCGAGGCGCGGCAACAGATACTTCATCTGCGCGAGCTCGACCTGCAGTTTGCCCTCCTTCGAGCGGGCGCGGCGCGCGAAAATGTCGAGGATAAGCTGCGTGCGGTCGATGGTCTTCACGCCGGCCTTGTCCTCGAGGTTGCGCTGCTGGCTCGGCGACAGGTCCGACTCGAACACGACGACGTCCGCCCTCTTTTTCGAGGCCTCGAGTTTGATCTTTTCGGCCTGGCCGCTACCGAGGAACAACGCCGCGTTGGGCGAATCCTGCTTGAACAGGAGGTCCGAGACCACGGCCAGTCCCGCGCCTTCGGAGAGCTCCGAAAGCTCCCGCGAAAGCTCCGATGCGTCCGAGGCGCGGCGCACCGAGCGGAAATTCACGGTGACGAGAACCGCTTTTTCGCTCATGCTTTTTTCCGCCAAAGAGCGTAGATCTTTTTCGCGATCTTTTTGTCCGTCTCGCCGGCGGCGACGGGCACCACCGCGACGCCTTTTTCGTGGCGGAACCAGGAAAGCTGGCGTTTTGCGTAATGGCGCGTGTTTCGTTTCAAAAGTGCGGCCGCCTCATCAAGCGTGAGCTTTTCATCGAGATAAGCCGACATTTCGCGGTAGCCGAGCGCCACTTCCGCGGTCATGCTGAGCTTCTTTTTTCGCAGGCGTTTGACTTCGCCGAGGATGCCGCCGGTGATCATGCGGTCGACGCGCCGTTCGATGCGGTCATAGAGCTCGGCGCGGTCGCGGTCCAAAAGGAAGATGCGCACGTCATAGGTATCGCGCAGGCCCTCGCGGTTCGCTTTCTGGGAGGAGAACGGTTTTCCTGAAAGATGAAAAATTTCAAGCGCCCTTACGAGCCGTCGGAAATCGTTCGGATGTATCTTTTTCGCGGCGGCCGGGTCGCATTTTTCGAGCTTCGCATGCAAATAGTCCCCGCCCGCCTCTTCCTGTTCGGCCAGGAGCCTGTCCCGGTATTCGAGATCGCGCGTCTTTTCGCCTTCGGGGCTTTCGAAAAGCCCGTCGAGCAGAGCGCGCAGGTAAAGCCCGGTGCCGCCGCAAACGATCGGCGTCTTTTTTTTCTTCAGGATCTTCGGGACGAGCGCGCCGGCCAGTTCGCGGAACTTCGCCGCGCTGTATTCCTGCGAGGGGTCCAGGAAAGAGACCAGGTGCGTGACGGCTTTTTTTTGTTCGGCTTTCAAGGGCGCCTGCGTGAGGATAGGCATGCCGCGGTAGGCCTGCATCGAGTCGCAGGAAATGATCTCGGCGGGGAAAAGCGCGGCGAGTTCGGCGGCGACGCCAGTCTTGCCGGAGGCCGTCGGGCCCACGACGCATAAAAGCGGAGGCTTCAAACTATCACGCGATCTCGCCCAAAAGCGTCTCGTCGGCGACGCCGGTGATACGGACGTTCCGGATCTGCCCGCTCAGGTCTTCGGAGGAATAAGCGACGACGCGCTTGTACTCGCGCGAACGGCCGACGAAACAGTTGTCGTTTCTTTTCGCGGGGCCTTCGATGAGCACCTCGAGCGTCCTGCCCGTATACTGCTGATTGATCTGAAACGCGACGGCGCGCTGTGCGGCGAGCACGGCCTGGAGCCGGCGGCTTTTTTCGCCGGGGCTCACGTCATCGCGCAGCTTCAGGGCCGGCGTGCCGGGCCTCGGCGAATACGCGAACACGTACGCGCTGTCGAATTGCGCCGCCTCGATGAGGTTCAGCGTATCTTGGAAATCTTCCTCGGTCTCGCCCGGAAAGCCGACGATAAGATCCGTGGTCAGGCTGCCGCCGGGCACAAGCGCGCGGTATTCGGCGATCTGCTCCTTGTACCATTCGATGGTGTGCTCGCGCTTCATGCGGCGCAGCACGGCATTGGAGCCGGACTGCACCGGCAGGTGCAGGTGCTCGCAGACCATCGGCAGGTCGCGCATCGCCTCGAACAGCCGCGTGTGCGCGTCCTTCGGATGGCTCGTCGTGAAACGCAGACGCGGAATTTCCGGCGCGGCTTCTTGAATTTTTTCGAGCAATCCCGAGAAATCGATCTTTTCCTCGAGGCCCTTGCCGTAAGAATTGACGTTCTGCCCGAGCAGCATCACATCCTTGAAGCCGCGCGCGGCTAGGTCCTTCATCTCGCGCACGATGCTTTCGGAAAAACGCGACTGCTCGTCGCCGCGCGTATAAGGAACGATGCAGTACGTGCAGCGGTGGTCGCAGCCGGTCATGATCGTGACAAGCGCCGTGGTCTTCCCGGGACGGTAATGGACGCCGTCGAGGCTGTAGGGTTCGTTGAGTCGGTCCGTCGCGACGTGGCGGCCGCGCGTGGCCGCGATCTCGTCGACAAGCGCCGGTATCTGGCCGAGATTGCCGGGACCGCAGACAAGGTCGATCTCCGGATTTTTTTTAAAAAAATCGCCGCCATGCTCCTGCGCCATGCAGCCGAGGATGCCGATGATGAGCGCGGGGTTTTTCTCCTTCAGCTTCCCGAAATGGCCCATGCGGCCGAACACTTTTTGTTCGGCGTGATCGCGGACGCTACAGGTGTTGTAGAAAATAACGTCCGCCTCCCCGATCTCGGGCGTCGTCTCGAAACCGCGGTCGAGCAAGAGCCCCGTGACCGCCTCCGAGTCGCGCTCGTTCATCTGGCAGCCGAAGGTTTGCAAATACAATTTCTTCATGTTTTCTCCGTAGAAATTGAGCTTAGCATGGATGAAATGTGTGGGTAAAGAAATTCCGCGGTCAGCTTTTGACCGAAAGATGTCAAATGAACTTTATCCCACCACAAGAATCCTTTATCGGAATTCTGATCCAGATAATTGTGCAGATCGACCGTCATGATATGTTTCTTCCGTCCGACCCGTCTCATGGCTTGATGCGTGACATCCAAGCGGTCTCTCCTAGAAGTAGCTTCCAAAACAAAAAGAGTCCTGATGCCCCTGGCGTTGTTCATGTCGGCGAACCGCGTCAGCGCGTCTGAAAATCGGTCGGCCTGATCATCGCGCCTATCGTTGAAAGAGAGACGGCGGACCACAGGACCGGGCGCACCTCCTCCCAGTCCGTTTCCAGGCCGCCCGCGAACAGGATGAACGACAGGGCACCACGCCCAGGACCTGCGCCAGCC
>CAZCVC010000082.1:0-6080 GCA_964502045.1 uncultured Planctomycetia bacterium
AGCGTCGTCGTCTTGCCGCAGCCGGACGGGCCGACGAGCACGATGAACTCGCGGCGCTCGATCGCGAGGTTGACGTCTTTGACGGCGACGACGTTCTGGCCGTAGATCTTGTTCAGGTTGACGAGACTGACTTGCGGCATCCGGACTTATCCTTTATTGGACGGCTGAAAATAGCCGGCGAACTGCGAAAGCGACGCCTTCATCTGCCGGCGGTGGATGATCTTGTCGATCATGCCGTGCTCGAGCAGGAATTCCGACGTCTGGAAACCGGGCGGCAGCTTCTGCCGTATCGTCTGTTCGATCACGCGCGGGCCCGTGAAGCCGAGCAGCGCCCTCGGCTCCGCGACGATGAGATCGCCGAGCGACGCGAAGCTGGCCATGATACCGGCCATCGTCGGGTTGGTCAGCACCGAAATGAAAAGCTGGCCAACCTCATGGTGCTTGGCCAGCGCCTGCGAGGTCTTGGCCATCTGCATCAGCGAGAACATCCCCTCGTACATCCGCGCGCCGCCGCCGGAGCCGGAAACGATGATGACCGGCAGTTTTTTCTTCGTCGCGTGCTCGATCATGCGCGTCAGCTTCTCGCCGACGACCGAGCCCATCGAACCCATGATGAAGCGCGAGTCGGTCACGCCAATCGCGATCTTTTGGCCTTCCATGAGTCCCTCGCCGGTAATCACGGCGTCGACGAGACCCGTCGCGACCTGGTCTTCTTTTAATTTGAGCGGGTAGGCCTTCGGGCCGCGGAACTTCAGCGGGTCGCCCGAGCTCAGGAGCCGGTCCATCTCCTTGAACGTGCCTTCATCGATAATCTGCGCCACGCGTTCGCCGGCCGACAGCGTGAAGTGGTAGTCGCACTTCGGGCAGACCTTGTAGTCCTCTTCGAGCGTCTTGTTGTAAATGATCTCGCCGCATTCGTCGCACTTGGTCCAAAGACCCTCGGGAATGTCGCGGCGCTTGACGAGGCGGACGGCCGAGTTGGTTTTCGATCTGTCGTTAAAAGGCATGCAGACCCCTTTTTTAACTCAATAAGTCAAGAATCATAGCATAAATCAGTGGATGTTCCAATGGTCTAGCGGATATTCCAATAGAGGGAGGCAAGCTCTCCGAACGTCTTCAGGATCTTGACCGGATGGGTCGCCGTCGCCTTACCGGCGGTGCGGGCGTAATGCGGAATGCCTATCTCCTGGATCTTGCAGCCTTTTTTCTTGAGCCGGCCCAACATCTCGGCATTGATCAGCAGCTGGTCTGAACGCAAATCAATTCCCTGCAGGCACTTACGGCGTATCAATTTGAACGCGCAGTCCATGTCGCGGAGCTTCAAGCCGAAAAGTAACCGTGTCAGGTGCGACCAGAGAAAGCCATTGAGCCGCCGGCCGGCATGGTCTTTGCGCGAGAGGCGGTAGCCGGCGACGACGTCGCAGCTGTCGATCTTGGAAAAAAGCTTTTCGATATCGGAGATATGGAACTGGTTGTCGCCGTCAGTGAGGAGCAGCAGGTCCTTGGTGCAATGCTTGATGCCGCTGCGGACGCCAGCGCCGTAGCCGATGTTGTAGTCGTGGCGAACGAGCTTCACGCGCGGATTTTTCTGCGCCCATTGACGCACCACGTCGGCGGTCCGGTCGCGGCTGCCGTCGTCGACGACGACGACTTCATAGTCGACGCCGTACTCCTCCCCCGTTTTCACGGCCTGCTCGATGACGGCGCCGACGTTGGCCTCTTCGTTGTAGCAGGGAAACGTGAACGAGATGGAGGTCAGCGCGCGGGGTTTGATCACGAATGCTGGATCCCGTCCTCAAAACTATGGAACACAAGGCCGGAAAGCAGCTTCGGATAAAAATACGTCGATTTCTGGGGCATCTTCATACCCTTTTTCGACGCGAGGATCATTTCTTTGAGAGACGTGGGCCTCAGGAAAAGCGCGGCGTCGAAATCGCCGTTGTCGACGCGGGCCACGGCGTCGTGGGGGTCGCGCGTAAAATCGATGGACGGCGACTTCTCTATCTTCTTGATGCCGAAGCAGGGCTCGATGAGGAATTTGTGAAGCACGGCGACGTCGAGGCGGTCGACGGGGTTGTCCTTCACTTTCTTCGAGAGCGTTGCGTTCATACGAAAAAGACGGTAGCCGTCTTTCTTCGTGTAAATGCCGAAGTCGTAGGGCTTGCCCGACACGTCTTCGCGATAAGCATCGAGGTGCGAGAGCACATCCCGCAGTCCAGAGGCCTTCTCGATGGCTCCGCGCGATGCGAGTTTTTCGAAGGCAGCGTCGCTCGGGACCTTGATCAGGCGGTGTGTCGGGAAAATTTTGAATGGGTTGTGCAGGCAATCCGTGAAATACGTCATCACGTATTCCCAGCCGTGCCGGCCGGTGAGTTTTTCCTTGCTTGCGTTCAGCTTCTTAAAATTTAAAGCCGTTTCGAAGCGGTGGTGTCCGTCGGCGATGTACATCGGTTTGGTTTTCAGATTCTTCTGGATCGCTTTGATGACGGGTTCGCGGGTCTCGAGATAAACGCGGTGCCGGACCTCGTCCATCGTGACATCAGCGATAGGCGCGGTCTTCGTGGTCTTCTTCAGATTTTCCTGAACAGAACCGCGCGGGTCTTCGAAGAGGCCGAATATAGGGCTCAGGTTGGTGCGCGTGGCTTTCAAGAGATGCAGGCGGTCTTCTTTCGGGCCGGTCAGCGTGTTCTCGTGCTTCAGCACGGCCTTCTCGTCGAGCTTCATCAATGACAAAAAGCCGATGCGCGTCTTATTCTTGCCCTCTTCGCGGTAGTCCTGCACGTACACGTAGATGGCCGGCTTTTCTTCATGCGTGAGCACGTAAAACTTTTTCCAGCGCTTGAGGAAGGAGGCGGCGCGCGTGTATTTGTCGTTGCCGGGCGCATCGCCGGGCTCGTCGGCGCCGAGCTCGACGCGGATCACGTTGTAGTGGTTCTCTTCGTAGAGCATTTTCTGCTGGGCGGGCGAAATGACGTCGTACGGCGGGGCCAGCACTTTGGAGAGGTCTTTGTTCTGGGCCGGATTGTACCGCCAACCGCGGAAGGCTTTGATTTCAGGCATGAGTCGAATTCCTTATCTATAAAATTTTAGGGAAATTAAATGATAGGGTCATTATAACACAGGTGTAGCAACGGGTCCTGTCACGGTATCGGAACCCTCTGTCCTCCCGCTTCCTTTGCGGTCCGGGCAGAGGGTTCCGACACCGCGCCACCCGTCGCAGTGCTCCGGTGACACTGCAACGGGTGGCGCGGAGACGGGGCGCCCCATCCCGCCCGGAATGCGAGCCGAAGGCGAAGACATGAGGACGGAATGGGGCTGTCGCAGCGACAGGACCCGTTGCGGCACCCTGGACACTATTTTTTGTCGGGCTTCGGAGATTCGGACTTCGTTTCGGACTTTTCGGAGGCGGGCTTGCTCTTTTTCTTGTAATCCGTCTCGTAGAAGCCGCTTCCTTTGAAGATCAGGCCGGCGCCGCCGCCGATGAGGCGTTCGACCTTTCCCTTGCAGTAAATGCAGGTCTTCAGCGCGGGCTCGTTCATGCGTTGGAGCCTTTCGAACTTCTTTTTACATTTCAGGCAGCGATAATCGTACGTCGGCATTTCTGTTTCCTTTATTTCGAAAAAAGCTTCTTGGCCTTTTCCATGAACGACGAACTCATGGGGTGCGCTTTGTCGCCGGAGAGCGATGAGAATTCGCGCAGCAGGTCTTTTTGTTTGTCGGAAAGATGGGACGGGGTTTCGACGATGACCGTGACTTCCTGGTCGCCAATGCCTTCGCCGCGAAGCGATGCGACGCCTTTGCCTTTCAAGCGGAAGAGGCGGCCTGTCTGCGTGCCGGGCGGGACTTTCAGAACGTGTTTGCCGGACAGCGTCGGGACTTCGATGTCGGCGCCGAGCGCGGCTTGTACAAAGCTGATGGGGACTTCGCAGGAAATGTTGAGGGCCTGGCGTTTGAAAAATTCGTGGGCGTGCACGTGAATGTCGACGTAGAGGTCGCCGCGGCCGCCGCCGCGGTGTCCGGCCTCGCCCTCGCCGGTCATGCGCAGGCGCATGCCGTCTTCGACGCCCGGCGGGATCTTCAACTGGATGTTGCGCTCGCCGGTCACACGGCCGGTGCCGCGGCAGGCCGTGCACGGGTGCTCGATCATGGCGCCCTCGCCGTTGCAGCGGCCGCAGGCGCGCGAGACGCTGAAAAAGCCGCTTGATTGGAGAATTTTTCCTGAGCCGTGGCAGGCCGTGCATGTTTTTTTCACGGTGCCGGGCTTGGCGCCGTCGCCGCGGCAGGTGCCGCAGGTCTCTTCACGGCGGATGTCGACGCTCTTTTCGACGCCGAACACCGCTTCCTCGAAGGATATCTCGAAATCGTACTGCAGGTCGTCGCCCTGGCGCGCGCGATTGCCGGAACGCCGTCCGGGCCCGCCGCCGCCGAAGAAGTCCTCGAAAATGCCTTCGAAGATATCCTCGAAGCCGGCGCCCGCAAAGCCGCTCATGCCCTGCGAGCTCAAACCTTCGTGGCCGTACTGGTCGTAGACTTGGCGTTTCTGAGGGTCCGAGAGGACCTGGTAGGCTTCGGTGACTTCCTTGAATTTTTCCTCGGCCTTTTTGTCGCCGGGATTGCGGTCGGGATGGTGGGCCAGAGCCGCTTTACGATACGCTTTTTTAATTTCATCCGTATCGGCTGAGCGGCTCAGGCCCAGCACTTCGTAGTAATCGTGCTTGCGGGAGGGCATCGACGGTTATTTTTTGTCGTCGTCGACCTTGTACTCCGCGTCCTGCACGTCTTCCTTACCCGCGTTCGCGTTGGCGCCGGCTTCCTGTCCCGCTTGCGCCCCGCCCTTCGCGGAGGCCTGTTTGTACATCTCCTCGGCAATCTTGTGCGACGCCGCCGTCAGCGCTTCCTCGGCGCTCTTGAGGCTGTCGGCGTCCTCGCCTTTCAGCGCCTCTTTGGCTTTCGCGATCGCCTCTTCGGCCTTCTGCTTGTCATCGGCAGAAACCTTGTCGCCGACCTCCTTCAGGGACTTCTCGGTCGAATAAACGAGGCTGTCGAGACGGTTGTGCGCGTCGACGGCTTCGCGTTTTTTCTTGTCTTCATCGGCGTGGGCCGCGGCGTCGCGCGTCATTTTCTCGATCTCTTCCTTCGAGAGGCCGCTCGAGCTTTCGATGCGTATCTTCTGCTCTTTGCCGGTGCCGAGGTCCTTGGCCGACACGTGCGTGATGCCGTTGGCGTCGATGTCGAACGTGACCTCGATCTGCGGCATTCCGCGCGGAGCCGGCGGGATGCCTTCGAGATTGAACACGCCGAGCGCGCGGTTGTCCTTGGCCATTTCGCGCTCGCCCTGCAGCACTTTGACCGTGACCGCGTTCTGGTTGTCGGCCGCCGTCGAAAACGTCTGGCTCTTTTTCGTCGGGATCGTCGTGTTCTTTTCGATCAGCTTCGTGGACACGCCGCCGAGCGTCTCGATGCCCAGCGAGAGCGGGGTCACGTCGAGCAGGATCACGTCCTTGACGTCGCCGACAAGCACGCCGCCCTGGATGGCCGCGCCGATAGCCACGACCTCATCCGGATTCACGCCTTTGTGCGGCTCTTTCTTGAAGAGCTGTTTGACGATCTCCTGCACTTTCGGCATGCGGGTCTGTCCGCCGACGAGCACGACTTCCTGAATGTCTTCGGCCTTCAGCTTCGCGTCCTCGAGCGCCCGCTTACACGGCGCGATCGTACGCTGCACAAGGTCGTCAGTTAACTGTTCGAGCTTGGCGCGCGTCAGTGAGATGGTCAAATGCTTGGGGCCCGACGAATCGGCCGTGATGAACGGTAGATTGATCTCGCTCTGCATGTTGCTCGAGAGCTCGCACTTGGCCTTTTCGGCGGCTTCCTTCAGACGCTGCAGGGCCATGCGGTCCTTGCGCAGGTCAATACCGTCGGACTTCTTGAATTCGTCGGCGAGCCAATCGATGACCTTTTGGTCGAAGTCGTCGCCGCCGAGGTGCGTGTCGCCGTTCGTCGAGCGGACTTCGAACACGCCGTCGCCGATCTCGAGGATGGACACGTCGAACGTGCCGCCGCCGAGGTCATAGACCGCG
>CAZCVC010000083.1:0-6078 GCA_964502045.1 uncultured Planctomycetia bacterium
ACTGCTCGAAGCGCACGAACAGGCGCGCTATGTTTTCCTTCGTGATGCCGACGCCGGTATCCTTCACGCTGACCTCGACGAACGAGGGGTCTTTCGCCCACCGCGATGTCACCGTGATGATGCCTCCCGGCGGCGTGAACTTGATCGCGTTGCCTATAAGGTTGTTCAGTACCTGCGTGATCTTGTTCTGATCCAGCGGGAGTTCCGGTAACGTCCGGCCCAGTTCCCGCGTTATCTGCAGGCTCTTGGATTTAGCCCAAGTTTCCAGTGTATCACAAACGTTGTTCACCACTTTATTCAATCTTGTCGGGACGACTCGTATCTTGAGCTTTCCGGCGTCGATATCGGCGAAGTCCAGAAGGTCCTCGACGAGGCGGCTTAAGTGGCCCAGGTTCCTCGAGATGATGTTGAGGAAGCTGAGCTGCGTTTCGTTCATCTGTCCCGACTGCGGGCTCAGCAGGATCGTCGTGGACTTCTGCATCGCCACGATCGGCGTCCGGAACTCGTGCGTGACGTTGGAAACGAATTCGTTCTTGACCTCGTCGAGCTCTTTCTGCTTGGTCACGTCGTTCAGGATGTTCGCCATGCCGACGATGTCGCCGTTCTCGTTCTGGATGACGGCGCTCGACTGGCGGATGATCTTGCGCGTGTTATCGCTCTTCGAAGTCATCTCGATCGTTTTTTCTTTCGTGTCGCCGGTTTCGCGGCTCAGGGAAATGAGCATCTGGTCCGGCACGTTCTCGAGGATCGACTTGCCTTTTTTCTTTTTGGCCGGCATGCCCAGCAGCCTTTCGGCCGAAGGGTTCATCATCAGCACTTCGCCGTCCTTGTTCACGACGACAAGGCCCTCGGAAATGCTGCGCACGACGGCGTCGGTCTGCTTCTTTTCGGCCTCGATCTTCTTGAAATTGACCTCGATCGCGTCGGCCACGTCCTTGGGGCGCTTGGCGTCCAGCACGTCGACGTGAACCTCTTTGCGCAGCAGGGCGGTACGGTACAAAAGCACCGCCGTCAAAAGACCCGCCAGCGCGGCGGTTAATAGGAGTAGATTCAAAAGGACATCCTTTTAATTTTTAGCAATAATTAGCATATCTTACTAATATGCTAATATTATGGCTGTTATTATGCCGCTTTTCAAGTCGATTTCATTTGGCCCTCCCGGTGCTCCCGGGCATGGATTTCGTTTGACGGCCGTTTCCGAAACCGTTACGCTCTTGCCATGGACACGATCACCGAGCGCCGCATCGAGGATATCCTCAGTTTCGGCGCCAAAAAGCTGCATAATTTCCGCATCGAATACGCGGTCCGCGCGCTGGAGGGCCGGGAAAACTTCCTCGAGGTGGGCTGCGGCGAGGGGTTTTGCACCCGCAGCATCGCGCATTGGTCGAGGAAGCCGTTCGCGCGCATTGAAGGTTTCGACCTGGACGCCGCGCGCATCGCGAAGGCGCAGGGGCTCTGGAGCGACGAGGGCAGGATCCGCTACCGCGTCTCGGACGCGGGCAAGCCGTTCCCTTACGGCGCCGGCGAATTTGACGCGGTCGTCCTGCTTGATATACTGGAGCATGTGGGGGAGCCGGAATTCCTGCTGCGCGAATCGCTGCGAGTTCTGAAAAAGGGCGGCGTCTTTTTTCTCGTCGTGCCCTGCGAAGGCGAGCCGGGAACGCTGCACGGGTGGCTTCACCGCCGGCAGTGGAAAGGCAGCGAGCGATACGGCGGACACGTGCAGCAGTTCCGCAAAAAAGAGATCGAAGCGCTGTTGGGGAAAATGGGCCTGGAAAGGCGCTGGGCGCGCTACTCGTGCCATTGGATCGGGCAGCTTACCGACGTCGCCGGCTACGAGATCAAGCGCCTGGCGGACGTGAAGGCGGGCCGCGGGCTCACGCGCGCCGAAGCCGCAAAATTTTATCTTTTGAAAAAAGCGATGAAGGTTTTTTTGCAGAAGTTGTCTTACGCCGAGTCGGCGGTCTTGTCGAAAGTCGGCGCCGGCGCGATGGACCTGAACATCTGTTATCGGAAAATATGAGACCGGACGAAAGGCGGGGGAGCATGAAAAGGCGGCTTGCGGGATCTCTGTTGGCGGCATTATTTCTGTGGCAGGCGGCGGCGCATGCGCAGACGTTCCAATTGAAGAACGGAAAGACGGTGAGCGGGACCGTGAAACGCGAAAGCGCGGACTTCTACGTGGTCATCGAGGATGGCGGCGCCCAGACCGTGCTTTTGAAATCAAAGATACTAGATGCGGGGCTGCCGGACTTGCCGCCCGCTTCCGCCGAAACCGTCGGAACGGACGACGCGGCGCAGCCGGCGAGCGAATGGCGCAGCAGCCCGAAGATCGCGCAGTCCGCCGAAACGTTGCAGTCCGAAGAAAGTGAGCCGCTTCCGGAAGGCACTGAAGCGTTGCCGCGGGCGCCTGCCATCGAGGAGCCCCGCAAGACCGAATCATACCCCTGGTACGAAGGCACGAAAGGCTACAATCAGGCACTGCGCGACCAGGAACGTAACGGCAATCCAATCGTGCTGTATTTCTACACGAACTGGTGCCGCTACTGCAAGATCTTCAAGAAGGGGACGCTCAGCGCGCCGAACGTCAGCAGTGCGATGACGAGCGTCGTGCGCGTGTCGCTGAACGGCGATCAGGAGAGAACCCTGATGCAGAAGTATGGCGTCGGCGGCTATCCGACGTTTTTGGTGGTGCCGAAATACGGCCAGCCGAGCCGCATCAGCACAGGGCTCAGCAAGGATGATTTCCTGAAAGAGCTGAGGGACGCGGGCCTGCAGATCCGCGCGTAAATTATTTTTTCGTGAGGTCGGCCGCGACCTGAAGGACGTGGCCGGATTTGAAAGGCTTCGGAATATAATCGGCAGCCCCGTTTTTCAGCGCTTCCTGCGCGATCTCCACGCTCTGATAGCCGGTCACGATCACCACCGGCAGGTCCGGGCGCGCCTTTTTGATCTGCTTCAGCGTTTCCATCCCGTGCAGCTTCGGCATTTTGATGTCGAGAAACATCATCGCCGGCGCCGACTTCTTGATCATCTCCAGGCTTTCGAGGCCGTTCTTCGCGAACTCCAGCTCGTAAAAATCCTCGAGGATCAGCTTCAGCGACTCGCGGATGCCTTCTTCGTCGTCGCAGATCAGGATGCGGGGTTTTTTCGGCGCGTCGGGCATGGGGGGCTCCTGGGTTAGAGGGAAGTGGGCGTGATCACGGAAAGCAGCCGGCATTCCGTTTTTGCGGTGTTTTTGAACGCGTGGGGTGTGGAGGCGTTGAAATAAAGGCTATCGCCTTCGCGGAGTTCCTTCTGCTCGTTGCCCATCAGGATCTCGACGGAGCCTTTCAGCACGTAAACGAAGCGCTCGGTCGGCGCCGGGTAGTCTTCGGTGGCCGTGGCGCCTTTGGGCTTGAGGCGCAGCAGCACCGGTATCATTTTTTTCTGGAGGATGCCCGTCGTCAGGAGCTCGGCGACGGCGCCGCTGGAGTGGGAGAACGTCTCGAGCTTCTGCCGCACGATCTTTTCGCGCGTCTTGTCGAGCTTCTGCGTGACCTGCTCGTAGAGCTCCGGCAGCCGCAGCCCCAGCATCTGCGCGATGCGCATGTGCGAATCCAGCGTGCCGACCATTTTTTCGTTTTCGATGCGGCTCAGCGTCGCCTGGTCGATGCCGGTTTTTTTCGCCATTTCGACCAGCGTGATCTTGCGCTGTTTTCTTAAGAATTGTATCCGCGTGCCCAGGCCCTTCATGCCGCCTCCGGTGATTTGCACTTAATCTACATTAAATATGATTAATATTCAACTCGGGTCTGCCGCCAGCCTTTGAGGTTGAACTCCGGCCCTATATCGCCGATAATGGAAAGCCGGAGACACGCCAGATGAAGCATAAACTTTCGGCCGTTGTATTTCTTTGCGGAGCCGCGACGATGATCCTCGAGCTCGTCGGATCCCGCATCGTCGCGCCCTACGTCGGGACGTCGATCTTCGTGTGGACGAACCTGATCGGCGTCATTCTCGGATTTTTGAGCCTCGGATATTACTGGGGAGGCCTGGCGGCCGACCGCGACCCGCGGGAAAGAACATTTTCGCTCGTGATCCTCGGCGCGGCGGTCTGGGTCGCGCTGATCGCGCTGGTTTACGATCCGGTTCTCGTCCTGATCCAGTGGGGGATCCGTGACGTGCGCCTCGCCGCGATGGCCGCGGCGCTCGCGCTTTTCGCCGCGCCTTCGGTGCTGCTCGGCATGGTGCTGCCGTACGCGGTGAAGCTGAAAACATCCACGCTCGAGCGCACGGGCGCGATGGTCGGCGGCTTGTACGCGCTTTCGACGCTGGGCAGCATCGCGGGCACGTTTCTGGCTGGATTCGTGCTGCTTTCTTATTTCGGAAACACGCTGATCCTGTTCATGCTGAGCGCGCTTCTGGCGCTGGCGTCGTGGGCCGCGTCGTCCTCGGCGCGAGGCGCGAAGATCTTATGCCTGGCCGCGTCGCTGCTGCTGGCCGCGGGTTCCGATGTCCTCGCGTCGGTGGTTCGCGGGCCCAACCTCGTCGACGCTAACACGCCCTACAGCCGCGTCTGGATCTACGACCTCAAGGCAAGCTCGTCGCAGTCGTTCCGCTGCATGCAGATCAACGACGAGCTGAGCTCGATGAAGCTGGCGGGCAGCGACGAACTGATCACGCCTTACCTGCGCTATTACCGGCTCTCGGCGCATTTTTTCCCGAATCCCAGGAAAGGGTTGATGCTCGGCGGGGCCGCGTATTCTTACCCACGCGATTTCCTCAAAGCCTTTCCCGAGGCGCGCATCGACGTCGTGGAGATCGATCCCGGTGTCACGGAGTTGGCGCGCAAATATTTCGATCTGAAGGACGACGCTCGGCTTTTCATCCATCACGAGGACGCGCGCACGTTCCTGAACCGCAACACGGAGAAGTACGACCTGATCTTTTCGGACGTGTTCCGCAGCGATTCGATCCCGTTCCATCTGACGACGCGGGAGGCGATCGCAAAGATGCATGCCGCGCTGACCGAAAAAGGCGTGCTGATGATCAACGTGATATCCGCCGTCGAGGGCAGGCGTGGGGAATTCCTGCGCGCCGAGCTTGCGACGCTCAAAATTTATTTCGCGCAGGTGTACGTGTTCGCGGTCAGCGACGCCGAGCACGGAAATGCCGTGCAGAACCTGATGGTCGCCGCTTTCAAATCGGAAGAAGTCCCGAAATTCTACAGCCGCGATCCCGAGATGCACGGTTATCTGCAGCGCCTCTGGATCAAGCCGATCCCCGAGGACGCACCGGCGCTGACCGACGATTTCGCGCCGGTGGACCGGTACAGCATGAGCGCTCTCAGCGCATTGAAGCGCCTCGAAAATCCTATCCTCGCACATTGGTGGATGGTTTTTCATCCGCCCGCGGAAAAACGAACGGAATAGCCGGCTCTCCGGCCGTCCGCGGGTTCGACGGCGATTGACTTCGTGCGTGAAAATATAGATAATTGTTCAAAATCGCACTGATACCATTCATATATTAGGGAAGGGCGTTTAATCCATGACTAAGTATTACGGCTGGTGGCTGCCGGCGGACATTTCGACGCATGGCGCGGAGAACGACCGGCTGATCATCCTCATCCACATCTTCATGGCTGTGCTTTTTGTCGGATGGTTCCTTTTCTTCATTTACCTTCTCGTGCGTTTTCGCGAGCGTTCCGGCCACAAGGCCGAGCATCACGTCAAGCATTCCAAGCTTCCCACGTTTCTCGAGATAGGTGTGGCCGTTTTCGAAGTCATCCTGTTGACCGCGTTCTCATTCCCGATCTGGAGCCAGTACCGCCAGGACCCTCCGGACGCGGCCAGAGCGCTGCGCGTCCGCGTGGTCGCCGAGCAGTTTGCCTGGAACATCCATTATCCGGGTGCCGACGGCAAGTTCGGAAAATCCTCGGCGAAGCTGATGAATTCTTCGAACCCGCTCGGGCTGGACCCTGACGATGCCGACGGCAAGGACGACATCACGACGATCAACCAGCTCCACGTCCCGGTCAACACGCCGGTCATCGCCAAACTTTCCTCGAAAGACGTGATACACAGCTTTTCGCTCCCG
>CAZCVC010000084.1:0-6026 GCA_964502045.1 uncultured Planctomycetia bacterium
CAGGCGACACAGCGCGGCGCGCCGTCTTCCCGCTTCGTGAGGCGGTGGCGCGTGCGCGTACGCTTCGAGAGGGGGCGCCGGACTTCCGGCCACGAGAATGTGACGGAGCCTTGCAGGTGTTTGGCCAGACCGAACATCTGCAGCGTCTGGATGAAAAAATTACGGAAGAAATGGCGCGACGTGATCCAAAGCCCGGTCGCGACCATCGGGATGTACGTCTTGTCCCACCAGCTCAGCTCTTTTCTCTTCATCGTTTTGACGGCCATCAGGGAGTCCTCCATACCACGACGAGGCTCGTGATGAGCACGTTTACCAGCGAAGCCGGGAACAGGATCTTCCAGCCGAGGTGCATCAGCTGGTCGTAGCGGAAGCGCGGCAGCGTCCAGCGTATCGCCATGAAAAGCCAGTTGAATATCGCGACCTTAGTCATGAACGAGAACACGCCCAGCGTGATCACCCAGCCGTGCGAGATCGGCCAAAAAGAACCGCCGGGCCAGTGAAAGCCGTCCGGGTGCAGGAACGGCACCTGCCACCCACCGAGAAAAAATGTCGTCATCAGGCATGCGACGAGCACGGTCTCGACGAGGTCGGTCAGAAAGAACATGCCGAACTTCATGCCGCTGTACTCGACGAAATAACCGATAATCTCCGACTCGCCTTCCGGAAGGTCGAACGGCACGCGCTTGGTCTCGGCCAGCGCCGCCGTCATGAAAAGGAGGAACGCCAGCGGCTGGTAGAAGATGCCCCAGACCTGGCTTTGGGCGCGCACGATCTCCTGCAGCGAGAGCGATCCGTATGCGATGACGACGCCCATGATCGAGATGCCCATCGTGATCTCGTACGAAAGCATCTGCGAGGCCGCGCGCATGCCGCCGAGGTAAGCGTAGTTCGAATTGGATGCGAAGCCGGCCAGGATCACGCCATACACGCCGAGGCCCAGCATCGCGAAAATGAACAGCACGCCGACGTGGATGTCGGCGATCTGCAAGTTGATGACTTTGTCGCCGAGATGCAGCGTGTCGCCGAACGGGATAGCCGCGAACGCCATCAGCGCGAACACGACCGAGATCACTGGCGCCATCAGATGCAGGAAGCGGTCGGCGCCCTTCGGCACGAAGTCTTCTTTCAGGAACATTTTCGCGGCATCCGCCAGCGAATGGAAGAGGCCCATCCGGTTGGGCAGCCAGACGAGCCAGTTCAGCGGGAAAAGCCATTTCGGAAATACAATGTAGGCGCGGTTGGCGCCGATGCGGTCCTGCATCACGGCGCTCTGCTTGCGCTCGACCCAGGTGAGCAGGCCCGCGAGGTTGAGCACCATGCCGAGAAACGCGCCGGCGAGAGTCAGCTTGATCACGAAGTCGGCGATCATTTTTTGCTCCAGACAAGCCCTTGGGAGCCGATCTTCTTATAATTCATACCGCTGAACGCCGCGTGCTCTTTCGCGAGGTCGTCGAAAATATGTTCGGGGCGCAGGTGCTTGAGCGAAAGCCCGAGCTGGCCGCAGAGGTTCAGCAGAATATCCCAGTCCGGCAGCGTGCCGGCGAACGGCTCGACGGCCTTGCGGATGCGCTGCACGCGGCCTTCGAAATTGGTGAACGTGCCGTCCTTTTCCGCATAGGTGACGGCCGGCAGAACAATATCGGCGGCGTCGGAGGTCGGATTCTGGTTCGTGCCCTGATAAACGATGGTTTTGACTTTCTGGCGGACCGTCTTCAGCGTCTCCGCCCCGAAGATCTTCGCGAGGTCGTGATTAAAAATGAAAAGGCCTTCGAGCTCGCCGCGTTTGGCTTTTTCGATGACGGCGGTCATGTCCTGCTTCGCTTCGGCTGTCAGGATCTGCGAGGCGCCGGACGTGTTCGGGTTTTTGTCCTTCTTCAGAAGGAAATCGTCCTCATAGCCTTCCTGTCCCGGGGCCTGAAACGCGCCATGCTTCCATTTCAGCGTGTCGGCGAAAAGGCGCTTCACGAGATAGAGTTCTTCGTTGGTGTTTTGCGGCGACGCGAGGACGGCCCATTTATCCGGCGCCGCTTTCTTCAGCAAAGCGCCTACCGTTTCGAGCGCCTGCTTCCAGCCTGCGCCGGCGCCCTTCAGCTGCTTGAGACGGCCGTGGTCGATGGATTTATACGCGTAACGGCCTTCGTCGCACATCCACCATTTATTCACTTCCGGCTTTTCGCGCGGCTTCAGACGCATCACGCGCTCTTCCTTCAGATGGTAAGGGCGTGATTTTTCGAAATGCACCTCGATGTTTCAGCAGCGCGAGCAGCCCGGGCACACCGAGTCCTGCGAGCCGAGATACCAGACGCGCATCTTGAAGCGGAAATCTTTGTCGGTCAGCGCGCCGACCGGGCAGATGTCGACGACGTTGCCCGAATATTTGTTGTTCAGCTCGTGGCCCGGATAAACATCTATCTGCGCGCGGTCGCCGCGGCCGAAGATGCCGAAATCGTGGGTTTTGGTGATCTCGTCGCCGAAACGCACGCAGCGCGAGCAGAGCACGCAGCGCTCCTGGTCGAGCATGATCGTGGGGCCGACCGAAATGGCTTTTTTTGTTTTTTTGACTTTGTTCTCGTTGAACCGGGCGTCGTAGACGCCGTAGTCCATGTAATAGTCCTGCAGCTTGCACTCGCCGGCCTGGTCGCATACGGGGCAGTCGAGCGGATGGTTGGCCAGAAGGAACTCGAGCACGATCTTCTGCGATTCCTGGGCCTTTTCGGACTTGGTGTGGATGACCATGCCTTCGGCGACGCGCGTGTTGCAGGCGATGACGGTGCCGGGCATTTTTTCGACCTCGACCTGGCAGATGCGGCAGTTGCCGGCGATGGATAGGCCTGGATGATAGCAATAGCGCGGCAGGTCGGTCTTGACCTGGTCGATGGCCTCGATGATCGTGATGCCATCTTTGACTGTGAATGCTTTACCGTCGATCGTTATGTTTGCCATAAGTATTGGTGCTTTATGTTTTATTCTAGTGCGTTATCCACGGGTCCTGCCGCTGCGACAGCCCCATTCCGTCCTCGTGTCTTCGCCTTCGGCTCGCACTCCGGGCGGGATGGGGCGCCCCGTCTCCGCGTCACCCGTACACTCCGCTTAATGAATGCCGGCGGCTGAAAGTTCTGCGTGTTTTCCATTTGCAATATAATCTTCGAATTCATTTCTGAATTTTCCGATGTAACTGAGAATGGGCCAGGCGGCGGCGTCGGCGAACACGCAGATGGTGCGGCGTTCCATGTTACGGGCTATCCTCAACAGTTCGTCGAGGTCCTCGGGGCGTCCCTGCCCGCCGTAAATGCGTGTCACGATCTTGTGCGCCCAGCCGGTGCCCTCACGGCACGGCGTGCACTGGCCGCAGGATTCGTGCGAGAAAAATTTGGTCGCGTACCAGAGCATCTGCACCATGCAGGTCGTCTCGTCCATGACCATGATGCCTGCGGAGCCCAGCATCGTGCCGGCGGTTTTCAGGGAATCGTAGTCCAATTTGACGTCAACTTCGGCCGCGGTCAGGATCTTCGCGGAAATGCCGCCGGGAATGACGGCTTTGAGCTTGCGGCCTTTCCAGACGCCGCCGCCGTGTTTTTCAATGAGCTCGCGGAGCGGGACGCCCATCGGCAGTTCGTAGACGCCGGGTTTTTCGACGTGGCCCGAAAGGCTGAACAGGTGCGTGCCGCCGCAACCCGGAATACCGAGATTGGCGAACCATTCGGCGCCGTTCTTTAGGATGTGCGGGACGCAAGCGATCGTTTCGACGTTGTTAATGATCGTCGGGCAGCCGAAAAGTCCGACGACGGCCGGGAACGGCGGCTTGAGCCTCGGCAGGCCGCGGCCGCCTTCCAGAGAATTTAAGAGCGCAGTTTCCTCGCCGCAGATGTAGGCGCCGGCGCCGCGGTGGACGACGACGTCGACGGCGAAGCCCGTGCCGAAAGCGTTTTTTCCGAGATAGCCTTTCGCGTACGCTTCATCGACGGCCGCCTGCAGGTTCTCGTAAGGGCGAACGTATTCGCCGCGGATGTAGATGTAGGATTTGTGGGAATTTATCGCGAACGCGCTGATGATGATACCTTCGATCATCTGGTGCGGATCGCGCTCGAGGATGTAGCGGTCCTTGCAGGTGCCCGGCTCCCCTTCGTCGGCGTTGATGACGAGATAGACGGGCTTCGGGTTGCCTTTGGGCAGAAACGACCATTTTTTTCCGGTAGGAAATCCCGCGCCGCCGAGGCCGCGCAGGTTGGAGGCGGTGACGGCCTGCACGACTTCTTCGGGCTTCAACGAAGTCAGGACTTTCTTCGCCGTCGCGTACGCTCCGCGTTCTTCGGCGACGGGAAGCTTCCAGGCGTTGGCGACGTTAAAATTGCGCGAAAGGATGGGCTCGCTCATTTCAGGCCGTCCAGGATCTGGTCGATCTTTTTGTCGGTCAGGTCGATGTGATAGTCTTTGTCGACCTGCATCATCGGCGCCGCTTCGCAGTTGCAGAGGCATTCGGCCTCTTCGAGGGAAAATTTGCCGTCCTTCGTGACGCCGCCGTTCTCGATGCCGAGTTTCTTTTTCAAGTGGCTGAGCTGGGACTCGCAGCCGCGGAGCGCGCAGCTCGTGCCCATGCAAAAACGGATGTGGTGTTTGCCGACGGGCTTCTGGTGATACATCGAGTAGAACGTCACGACTTCGCGCACGTGAACGACGGGCACCTCGGACCATTTGGCCGTCCATTCGATGGCTTCCAGAGTCACGTGACCGATCTTGTCCTGCGCCAGATGCAGCAGCGTGAGGACCGAAGCGCGCTTCTCATCGTACTTCGCGACGATCTTCTGCGCTTCATTGTCGAGGCTCATTAATAAGGTCGTGTTGCTCATGTTAGTGGTCCAGCTCCCCGCCGATCATGTTCACGGACCCGAACGTCGGCACGATGTCGGCGACCATGTCGCCTATCAGCAGTTTCGGCAGTGCCGCGACGATGGGAAAGCACGGCGGACGCACGCGCACGCGGTACGGCCGGTCGGTGCCGTCCGAAACGACATAGAAGCCGAGCTCGCCGTTCGCGCCTTCGACGGCGAAATACGACTCGCCTTTCGGCGGACGCAGGCCGTGGCCGTGCATGACGAGTTTGAAATGGTTCATCAGGCCTTCGATGTTGCCGTACGTGTCTTCTTTGGCCGGAAGCGCGACGCGCTTGTCTTTTGAGTAGACGACGTCGTGCGCGGCGCCGCCCGTGCCTTCGAGCGTCGGGTCCGCGACGACGGAAGCACTCTGAAAACCCTTCACGCGGCCCATCTTCGCCTCGTCGACCATGTCGGCGGCCGCGATCACTTTGCCGGTGTCCGGCGAGACCTGGATAGGCCCGTCCGGCATGCCGGCGATGGCCTGCTCGATGATGTTCATGCTCTGGTACATTTCTTCCATGCGAACGTAATAGCGGTCTAGGTTGTCGCCGTGCTCGCCGACCGGCACGTCGAAATTGAAGCGGTCGTAGACGAGATAGTTCTGCGCTTTGCGCACATCGTAGGCGACGCCGGTCGAACGCAGGAACGGCCCCGTGATGCCGTACGCGATCGCGTCTTCTTTGGAGATCACGCCGACGTCCTTCATGCGGTCGACGAAAATGCGGTTCTTGTCGAGCAATCCTTCGACTTCCTTCAAAACAGCGCGCGTGTCCGCGATCGCCTTTAAAGTCTTCGCCTCGAAGCCTTCCGGCAGGTCGGCCTTGAGCCCGCCGACGCGCGCGTACGAGATGGTGAGGCGGGCGCCGGTGACGCTCTCGAGCAGCTCATAGAGGTACTCGCGGGCCTTGATCATATAAAGGAAAACGGTGAAGGCGCCGAGCTCCATGGCGGAGGCGCCGACGCAGGTCAGATGGTCGGTGACGCGGGAGATCTCGCTCATGATGACGCGGATGTACTTGCAGCGCTCTGTCGTGTCGATGCCGATGAGCCTCTCGACGGCCAGGCAGTATCCGATATTGTTGATCAGCGGGGATACGTAATTGAGACGGTCGGTGTAAGGGATAACGTTATTGTAGGGCCCTTGCTCCGACA
>CAZCVC010000085.1:0-6004 GCA_964502045.1 uncultured Planctomycetia bacterium
CACATGGCCGGACGTCGACCTTGCCGACCGGACGCTTCGCGTCGAGCGCGCCCTTTTTATGCTTGATCGTCGACCACTTAGAATGTCCTGACATGCCTTCTCCTCTTTAAAAAAACGACTTTTTTATCAAATTTTATTGATTGTACCATACTCCTAACTAAAAATCCTCGCGATCAGGAACGCCGCGCCGGCCGCCGCCGCGCCGATTGAGGCGGTCTGGAAGGCCGTGAGCAGCGGTTTTTTCGACGTGAAATGCCCCTTCACGTAACCGAACACAAAAAGCGCCGCGAGCGTGAGAAAGATCGAAAGCCAGAGACATTCTTCGGCGCCGCTCATCATCATGTAAGGCGACAGCGGGATCAGGCCTCCGACGACGTACGAGAGCGCGATCGTCAGCGCGCTGTTCCTTCCGCGCCGGGTATCCGGCCGGTCGAGTCCCAGCTCGAAGCGCATCATGAAATCCACCCACTGTTTCGGGTTTTTCCGGAAATGCGCGAGCACCGGAGCGATCTGATCGTCGCTCAGGCCGTACCTCTTGAAAATATCGCTGACCTCTTTTTCTTCGTGCAGGGGTTTTTCGCGCGTCTCCACAAGCTCGCGCTTCAGTTCTGAAAGATAATGTTCGACGTCCGTGCGCGCCGCCAGGTACCCGCCGAGTCCCATCGCGATCGAACCCGCCGCGATCTCGGCCAAGCCCGCCGTGACGATGATGTTGTTCGAGACGCTGGCGCCCGACAAGCCGGCCGCCAACGCGAACGGCACGGTCAGCCCGTCCGACATACCGATGACGATATCGCGCAGCGTCTGCGTGGCCTTAAAATGCGTTTCTTTGTGCGGCGCGGCTTCGTGCGAACTCATTTGGTTTTCGTATCCTGCATCGAGTCTTTTTTCCAGTCGCGCTGCTTCACATGGTTCCAGGTCTCTTCGAGGATGGTGTCAAAATGCCAACCCATCTGGTTGCAGAGGTCCATCAGGAACACGCACGTGTCCCCGACCGCGTCCTTCATCTTGGCCTCGTGCTCTTCGCGCGTTCCGCGGATCCCCTGCTCCATCTTCAGGTACGCATGCGCCAGTTCGCCGATCTCTTCGGCCGCGCCGAGGATGGGCTGGTACGGTTTTTTGTTGTCGAAGTTGCGCTTCGACCAGGCGTCCTGCTCCTGCTGGATTTTCCTCAGGTCCGTCATGACACTCCTTTCAGCACGATCCCGACCGGACAGTGGTCCGATCCCTGGACGTCTTTTAAGATCCACGCTTTTTTCAGGTTTTTCTTGAGAGCCTTCGAAATACAGAAATAGTCGATGCGCCAGCCGATGTTGCGCGCGCGGCAGTTGGCGAAGCGCGCCCACCAGGTGTAATGACCGTTCTCTTTTTCGAACTCGCGGAACGTGTCCACGTACCCCGCCTTGACGACGGCGTCGAAGCCGGCGCGCTCTTCAGGCGTGAAACCGTGGTTCTTCACGTTCGCCTTCGGATAGGTCAGGTCAATCTCGCGGTGCGCAACGTTCAAGTCACCGCAGAAGACCACCGGTTTTTTCTTTTCCAGTTTCTTCAGGTATTTCAGAAAATCGACATCCCATTCTTTCGAGCGGTAGCCGAGACGGCTCAAGTCGCGCTTCGAATTGGGAACGTACACGTTGACGAGGAAAAAATCCTCGAACTCGGCCGTCAGCACGCGCCCTTCCGTGTCATGCTTCGCCATCGCGATGCCGTTCGTCACCGAGATAGGCTTGCGGCGCGTGAAAAGCGCGGTGCCCGAATAACCGGGACGCTCGGCGTGGTTCCAGAACTGCTCATAGCCTTTCAGGTCGATGTTTATTCCGCCGGCAGGCGCCTTCGTCTCCTGCAGGCACAGCATGTCCGGCTTTTCCTTTTTGACGAAATCGAGGAAATCGCGGCGCAACGCCGAACGGATGCCGTTGACGTTCCAGGAGACGAGCTTAATTTCCATGCGAGGCCGATATCCAGCGCACGGTGCCGCTGATCGAACGCATGAACACGCTGTTCGTCACGACATCCCCGGCCGAATAACGCACGCCGCGCAGAAGGCTCCCGTTCGTGATGCCGGTCGCCGCGAACGCGCACGCGCCCTTCACGAGGTCCTCGGCCGTCATGATCTTCGAGTCTGCCTTGCCGTCGCGCACGATCTGCGCCTGGAAATCGCCGCGCAGGCACTTGATCGCGCAAGCCGTGAGCACGCCTTCCGGCGAGCCGCCGACGCCGTACAAAAGGTCGATGCCGCTTTCGTCGAGGCAAGTCGCGATGCCGGCGGACACGTCGCAGTCCTGGATCAGCTTGATGCGCACGCCGAGTGCGCGCAGCTCCGCGATCCACGCCTCGTGCCGCGGGCGGTCGAGCAGGCAGACCATGATTTTCGATGTCTCCTTGCCCGTAGCGCGAGAGATGAGTTCGATGGTCCGGGACAGCGGGTCCGAGATCGAAAGCTTGGTCCGCCGGTGGATCGCGGGGCCGTAGGCCATTTTCTTCATGTAGAATTCCGGCGTCGAGAACAGGCAGTCCTTGGCAGCGACGGCCAGCACGCTTAACGCCTCCGGGCCCGAGATTGCGGTCGGCCGCGTGCCTTCGATCGGGTCGACGGCGAAGTCATAGACTTTCGCCGCGGTGCCCGGCTTGTGGAGCCCGACGGTCTCGCCTGCGAAGAGTCCGGCGCTCTCGTCCTTGATGCCTTCGCCGATGACGATCTTTCCTGAGATCTCCAGCGAGTTCAGGCGCACGCGCATCGCGTCTGTAGCTGCTTTGTCGGCGGCCTTTTTGTCGCCGCTTCCGACCCAAGCCGAGGCCGCGATCGCCGCGGCTTCGGTCACGCGAACCATGTCTAGATTGATATCTTTCATAAGACCTTTCGGATCAAATAAAATTGGATTAAAAAAACGCCCTCAAAGCGACGGGCGTCTTAAGATGAAATTTCAGGCAGCTTAAACGTGCTCTTCGCTGAGACTGCCCGCCGTCACCGAGATCCGCTTGGCGCTGGTCTTCTTCAGTGCGTCGACCGACTTTTCGAAAACGCCGTCGTAATCGTTGTCGTACTGCTTGACGATCGACTGCATTCTCGTCGTGCCTTCACCCTGAAAATCTTCCGTCGAAAACAGAATGCGGTAGTCCGCGACGCCGTCGAAGCTGCGGTCCCATTCGCGCTTGTAGATGACGCCGTTCTTGAAATAAGTCCAGCGGTCGGGCTTGCCGTCCGCGCTGCGGTCCATCGAGATTACGGCCGGCACGCCGGTGAAATAATACATGATCACGGTGTCGACCTTGCCGTCGAAATTGGAGTCCATCTCGGCGAAATCGCGGAAACCATCCCGGTAATTAACCTGGCCGTCCGTTTTGCCGTCATGATTTTTGTCCATGATGACTTTGATGATCTTTTTGTCGTCGCCGAAATGGATCACGGATTCGTTCGTGCCGTCCGTGTCCAAGTCCGCTTTTTTCGTGAGCGCCTGCGCGGAAACAGGCCCCTGGAACAGAAGGGCAGAGGCCAGTATCAGCGCCGTCCCCCGCTCCACGCTCTTGCCCATTCTTTTATCTCCTAACTCATTGTAAGCCCTGCTGTTGCGAAACGCAAAGGAAAAAGCGCCACGGAAACGGTCCCTTCAAATTAAGTGCATTTAACTATATTACAAGGACTGTAAAGAAAAAAAACATTTTTAAGATGTACCCCGGAACCTATGGTATACTAAACCCATGTTCAATCTATTCCGCCGCGAAAAGCGCCAGTTCTTCCGGCATCCGATCAACGTCCCGATCCAGCTCAAGATGGAAAGAAGCGAGGACTCTTATCTTTCCGAGTCGAAGGACATTTCTCTCGGGGGGCTTTCGTTCGTCTGGCCGAGCCGGCTTTCGAAAGGCTCGGTCATGATGCTTTCGATCCCGGTCCGGGAAAAGGTGTTCGACTTGAAGGTCCGCGTCGCCTACTGCAAGAACTACAAGAAATCCAACCAGTACCACGCCGGCGTCTCGTTCCTCAATTCCACCGACATGTTCAAGGCGAAGCTTGCCGAAGAAGTGCTGCAGATCATGGAATACCAGAAGACGGTCTCCCGCGAGCTCGGCTACGACCTCTCCGAAGAAGAAGCGGCCCAGCGATGGGTCAGCAAGTACGCCGAAAAGTTCTCCCGGCAGGCCTCGGCCTAATCCGCGATTCGCGCCCACTCCGCGGCGCTGGAAAAGATCATCGAAGGTTTTTTCCCCTCGATCTGATGATACCCGTAATCCACCCACGCGAAATCCACGCCTGAGTTCCGGCCGGTCTCGGCATCGATTCCGCTGTCGCCGATGAACAGCGCTTTGTTCGCCTGCACGTCCAGCGTTTTCAGCACGTGGAATACGCCGGCAGGATCCGGCTTCGGAGGAAATCCGGCGTTGATGCCTACCACCATTTCGAAATAAGCGTCGAGCTTGAGCTCCTCGAGTATCCTCAGCGTGATGTCCTGCGGCTTGTTGGTGATGATCGCCTTCTTCAGGCGTGAAAGCGGGCCCTGCAGCATTTCCCTCACCGAATCGTAGGCGTCCGCGGTGACGACGGGCTTCGCCTGGTAGCTTTCTTTGAAATAGGCGACGGCCGCCTCGAGCCGCTTCTCGTCCCGCGCGAATTCCGGCTCGAGCTTCTTCAAAAGCTCGTGCACGCCCCATCCGACCGCGTCCTGGATCTCCCGGCGCGGCCTCTCCCGGTACCCGAAGCGGGTCAGCGTTTTGTTCGCGTAGTGCGCGATATCGGCGATGGTATCAACAAGCGTGCCGTCGAAGTCGAAGAGGACGAGCTCGTATTTTTTTATCAAAGCACGAATTTCACGCCCTCGATCCGGCGCAGTGCGCCGTCGATGAGCCGCATCAGCTCGAGCGAATGGATCATCACGTCGGCGTTGAACGTCACGTACTTGCCGTGGTCGGAGTGACGGCCCTTTTCGAAACGCACGCGGATGTTGACGTCGAGGAACACTTTCTCGATAGAGCTTTGCACGCCCTCGTGGTCTTCGGAGATGATCTTGTAGTGGCAGACTACCGGAAAGCGGATGTTTTCGGAGTTCGATTCGTCCATGCGGTTAAGGCTGTTTGGTGCCTAACGCGAATTTCTTGATGCCGGCCTTCCTCGCTTCGTCCAGCACGTACACCGCCTTGCCGAGCAGCGCCTTGTCGTCGCCGTTCAAAAGCACGGCCGGGTCGCCTTCCTTCTGCTTGAGCTCCTTCAGGCGCGCCGGCAGTTCGAAAGCGCTGATCTTCTTTTTATTCAGGAAGATGTCGCCGTTGGCCGTGACCGTGATAACGGTAAAGTCCTTCTCGCCGGCCTCCTGCCGCGAACCGGTCGACGCCGACGGAAGCTGCACTTTCACGCCCTGGCTTTTCACCATCGACAGCGACACCATCACGAACGTCGCCAACAGGAAGAAAACGATGTCGATCAGCGGGATGATCTCGATACGGGCCCTGCGTTTGGACGAGGGGGAGCTGAGCTTCACCGCGGCTGCAGCACCGACTGGCAGATCAGCTCGAGTTGGGTCGAGGCGTCCTCGATGTCGTGGCGCGCCTCCTCCATCTTCGAGTTGAGGAAATTGAACGGGATCAACGCGATGATCGCGATGCCGAGGCCGAACGCCGTGCCGATCAGTGCCTCCGCGATGCCGCCGGTGATGACGGTCGGCGCCTCAAGTTCTTTGGCGCCGAGCAGGCCGAACGCGTGGATCATGCCGGTCACCGTCGCAAGCAGGCCCAGCAGCGGCGCCAGCGTGATCACGGTGTCGAGCACGAACAGGCCCTGGTTGAAACGCTTGAGCTCCTGGTTCGCGGCCTTCATCAGCGCGTTCGAAAGTGAGTGCTCGCGATTCTTCAGGCCGTACACCAGCGTCGCGACGACGGGGTCCTGGCTCTTCTCGCCGGCCTGGATAGCGTCGCGCCAGTCGCCTTTACCGGCGAGCGCCAGCACCGTTTCAACGAGTTTCGGATCGCGCTGCGCCTGCACCGAAATGATGAAAATGACTCTCTCCAAAATGAC
>CAZCVC010000086.1:0-5985 GCA_964502045.1 uncultured Planctomycetia bacterium
CGCTGTTCTCTTTTTGTTTTTTGCGGGAAAGACCTTCTTCGATCATAAGGCGGTTGGCCTCGCGGCTCGTGAGCCGCTCGTCCCAGGTCGTCACCGGGACGCCGGCCGTTTCTTCGAGCTGCGCCTTGAACTTCATCACTTCATCGGCCTTAAAGCCTTTGGAGCCGTCCATGTTGACCGGCAGCCCGAGCACGATCTCGCCGACCTGATTTTTTTTAACGAGGGCCGCGAGGTCCGCGAGCACCTGCTTGATGTTCTGGCGCTGCAGTGTTTCCTGCCCCTGGGCCGTGAACCCGAGCGGGTCGGAAAGCGCGAGCCCTATGCGTTTCTCGCCGAAATCGATCGCGAGTATCCTCATAGTTTCTTGAACAGAAGCGCCGCCTCTTCGGAACGGCTGCGCGGACAGACCAGCGTGCCCTGCGCCGTCTGCACGATGACGAGGCCCGAAACACCCAGTGCGATAAGCGGCGTTTTCGTGTGATTCACGAGCAGCGTGTTCGTCGTTTCGCGGGTCGCGATGACGCCCTCGTGATAGCAGCCCTCGCCCGTCCTCGGCGATTTCTCGAGGAACATGTCCCAGCTGCCGACGTCGCACCAGTCCATGCGCGTGCGGCAGAGCACGATGTTTTTCGCTTTTTCCATCAATGCGTAATCGATGGAGATGTTCGGAAGTTTTTTGTAGCTCTGTTTCAGCCGCGAAAGGTCGAGGCGCCTGCCGTACTGGGGCGAATGCTTTTTCATCGCGCTCATGAACGTCCCGACGCGCCACGTGAAAATCCCGCCGTTCCAGAAAAAATTCCTCTTCCGGATGTAGGCCTTCGCCTTTTTCACGTCGGGCTTCTCGACGAAGCGGCGCACATGGAAGCAGCCGGACAGGCCGCGCGCCGGCGAACCCGTCTCGATGTAACCGTAGCCGATGGCCGGGAACGTCGGCTGGATGCCGACCGTCACGAGATGCTCGCCCTTTTTCGCCGCGCGGATGGCGGTCTCGATGGTCTGTTTAAAAAGTTTTTCGTTTTGAATGTAGTGGTCGGCCGGAAAAAAAGACACGACTTCTTCGGGCCCGAATTTCTTCTGGATCAGCGCGCACGAAAGAAAGATCGCGGCGGCCGTGTTGTTGCGGAAAGGCTCGATCAGCACACGGTCTTTCGGAAGCTTCGGAAGCTCTTCGCGGATCATGCCCGCGTGGTGCTCCGTCGTGATCACGTAGACATTGGAAGCGCCGTAGACTTTCTTCAGGCGTTCGTAGGTTTTCTGCAGCAGAGACTTCCTGCCGTAGAATTGGATGCGGTATTTGGGAAACTTCGCGTGCGTGAGCGGCCAGAAACGCTCGCCCTGGCCGCCGGCCATGATGATTGCTTTTGCCATCAGAACGCACCTTTTACGGCGCGCGCGAGCGGCCGGATGAAGCGCCGCGAAAAAGAGGCGGCGGGTTCCTTTGGCCGGTCGTTCAGCGCCCGCACGACGGCGCTGCCGACGATGATACCGTCGGAGATCCGTGACATTTCGCGGGCCTGAGGCGGTGTCGAAATGCCGAAGCCGACGCAGACCGGAAGCCTAGTGCAGCGCTGCACAGCGCGCACGTGCGCCGCGACGTCTTTTTGGGCCGAGATCTTCGCGCCGGTCACGCCGGTCATAGAAACGAAATAAATGAAGCCGCGCGAGGCCCGCGCTACGCGCTTCATGCGGTCCGGCGTGCTGGTCGGGGCCAGCAGATAGATCAGATCGAGGCGTTTTTTCAGGAAAAGCCGGGAGATCTGCGCGCTCTCTTCTAGCGGGACGTCGGGCAGGATCACGCCGTCCACGCCTGCGGCGGCCGCGTCTTTGGCGAACCGGTCGAGGCCGTAGCTCAGTATAGGGTTCAGGTAGCTCATCAGCACGAGCGGGATCTGCGACCTGCGCCGGATGCTGCGCGCCAGCGCGAGGATCTTTTTCAGCGTCGTCCCTTTTTTGAGCGACCGCTGAGACGAGTCCTGGATCACGGGCCCATCGGCCAGCGGGTCGGAGAACGGTACGCCGAGCTCCACGATGTCGACGCCGTCCTTCTCGAACGACGCGACGAGGTCTTCGTTTTTCTTCAGGCTCGGGTCGCCGGCCGTGATGAAAACGATGAATGCCTTTTTCTTTTTCTTGCGAAGCTCGCTGAATTTCTTATCCAGACGGCTCATGAACCCAGAACCTTTGCTATCTGCTGGACATCCTTATCGCCGCGGCCCGACAAGCACATCAGCACGGTGTCTAATTTTTTGAAACGCCGCTTGTGGCGGACGAGATAGCCGATCGCGTGCGCCGGCTCGAGCGCCGGTATGATGCCTTCGCACTCGCTCAGAATTTTCACACCCTCAAGCGCGTCCTTGTCGGTCGCCGCAACATATTCGGCGCGATGAACCGCCTTCAAATAAGCATGCTCGGGTCCCACGCCCGGATAATCGAGCCCGGCCGAGATCGAGTGCGCGAGCTGTATCTGCCCCTCGCCCGTCTGAAGGATCTCGCTTTTTGAACCGTGCAGGACGCCGATGCGGCCCTTCGAGAGCGTCGCCGCATGTTTGGCCGTGTGAACGCCGTGTCCGGCGGCCTCGACGCCGATCATGCGCGCGCGCGTTTTGATGAAAGGGTGGAATAGTCCGATACTGTTGGAACCGCCGCCGACGCAGGCCACGAGGTAATCGGGATCGCGTCCGGCCACGGCGCGCGACTGCGCCATCGCCTCTTTGCCGATGACGGACTGGAAATCGCGCACCATGACCGGGTACGGGTGCGGTCCGATCACGGAGCCGATGATGTAATGCGTGTCGCGGACGTTGGTCACCCAGTCGCGTATCGCTTCGTTCACGGCGTCCTTCAGCGTGCGCGAGCCCGACTTGACCGGAACGACCTTGGCGCCGAGCAGTTTCATGCGGAACACGTTCAGCGACTGCCGGTGCACGTCCTCTTCGCCCATATAGACTTCGCATTTCAGGCCGAACAACGCGCAGACCGTCGCCGTCGCGACGCCGTGCTGCCCCGCCCCGGTCTCGGCGATGACGCGCTTTTTCTTCATCTTGATTGCCAGAAGCGCTTGGCCGAGCGTGTTGTTGATTTTGTGCGAACCCGTGTGCATGAGGTCTTCGCGCTTGAGGAAAAAACGTTTTACGCCGAGCGCTTTGGCGAGCCGCTTGGCTTCGGTCAGCGGTGTAGGCCGTCCCGCGAACGAGGTCAGGTAATAATTCAGCTCTTTCTTGAATTTCGGATCATGCTTCGCCGCGGTGTACATTTCATCCAGCTCGCAGAGCGCGGCCATCAGCGTCTCGGGCACGTAACGGCCGCCGTAGTCGCCGAAATGGCCTTCGCGGTCGGGCGAGGAGTATTTTTTAAAATTAAACTTTTTTGGCATTTCGGATGAAATCCCTCATTTGCTTCAGGTCCTTTTTTCCCGGCGTTTTTTCGACGCCGCTCGAAACTTCGACACCGTACGGCCGGAAATGGCGTATCGCGCGCGCGACGTTGCCCGCGTGCAGACCGCCCGAGATGATGAACGGCTTGTCCGAGCGGAGTTTTTTCAGCATGCTCCAGTTGAACACGACCCCGGTGCCTCCCGCCTGCCCCGGCACTTTCGTGTCGAACAAAAACGCGTCCGCTTTGCGGTACGCGGCGATGCCGGAAACGTCGAAGTCTTCGCCCACGTGGAACGCCTTCAAAACTTTCACGCCGGCGAGCGACGCCACGGTCTTCGGTGTTTCGCGGCCGTGAAGCTGCACGGCTGAAAGATTGCATTCGCGCGCCAGGCGCCGCATTTCAGGCGCCGTTTCATCGACGAATACTCCGAGCACCGAAATCCAAGGACCGACCGCGCGCGAGATCTCGGCCGCTCTTTTCTCGCTTACGCGCCTCGGGCTTGGCGCAAAAATGACGCCCACTGCGTCCGCGCCGAGTTCCAGCGCGGCGCGCGCGTCATCGGCCGTCGTGATTCCGCATATTTTAACTCGAACCATGAAAATTTCCTATCGTTTACGCCAGCAGCGCTTTCAAGCCGCGGCCCGGACTGGCGGCCTTCATCAGGCTCTCGCCGACAAGCACGGCCCGCGCGCCGGCGCGGCGGACGCGGTCCACATCGCCGGGCGTGAAAATACCACTTTCGGACACGAGCAGTGTTCTCTTTGGGAACATTTCCGCGAGGTCTTCCGTCGCTTTCAGGTCAACGACGAACGTCTTCAGGTCGCGGTTGTTGACGCCGACGAGGCGCGGCTTGAGTGCCAGCGCTTTTTTCGCGTCTTTGCGGTCGTGCACCTCGACAAGCGCGTCTAGCCCAAGCCGGGATGCGAGCCGGCTGAAACGGGAAAGCTCGCCGGGCGTCAGCACCGCCGCGATCAGGAGCACGGCGTCGGCGCCGGCCAGGGCCGCTTCGTAGATCTGGTATTCGTCGACGACGAAGTCTTTTCTCAGGATGGGCAGGCGCGTCGAACGGCGGACTTTTTTCAGGATGTCGAGCGACCCGCCGAAAAACTTCCGGTCCGTCAGCACCGAGAGCGCCGAAGCGCCCGAGCGGCTGAACTCGCGCGCGAGAGCGACCGGCTTGAAATTTTTCCTCAAAAGGCCTTTCGACGGCGAACGGCGCTTGATCTCGGCGATGACGGCTACGTCTTTGGCTTTGGACAGCGCCTTATAAAAACGAAAGCTTCCGCGTTTTTTTCCGAGCGCTTTCAGAAGGACGGTCGCGGGACGCTTCTTTTTAAGGATCGCGACTTCTTTGCGTTTATGCCGGACGATCTTGTCGAGGATCATGCCGCAGCCTCCGAAAACCGCACGATCTCGGCGACCTTGGCTCTGACCTTTCCGGCGCGCACCGTGTCGCGCGCGATCTGGTAACCTTCGGCGAACGAGGCGCTGCGTCCGGCCACATGGATCGCCGCGGCCGCATTCAGGCAGACGATATCGAGCGGCGCGCCTTCGGTCCCGCTCAAAACTTCTTCGGCCCTTTTCAGATTTTCCTGCTTCGAGCCGCAGGAGATCGTTGCGAGCTCGCGGCGCTTCAGACCCACGGCCTCGGGCGCGAGAAACGCCGTGTGGATCTCGTTCTTCTCGATGCGGGCCGTGTACGTCGAATCGGAAAGCGAAATTTCATCGAGCCCGTCGGAGCCGTGCACGACCATCGCCCGCTCCATGCCCAGCCGTTCGAGCACTCGGCCCATCGTGTCGACGAGGTCGCGCGAATAGACGCCGAGCAGCTGATGCTTCACGCCGGCCGGGTTCGTCAGCGGCCCGAGCAGGTTGAACAGCGTCTTGCCCTTGATCTTTTTCCGCGCTTCCATCGCGTGTTTCACGGCCGGATGGAACAGCGGCGCGAACAGGAACGCGAAGCCGGTCTCGTTCAGGCATTTTTCGGCGCTCTCGGGCGTCAGGTCGATGCGGATGCCGAGCATTTCGAGCAGGTCGGCCGAGCCGCAGAGACTCGAGACCGAACGGTTGCCGTGCTTGGCAACTTTGACTCCGGCCGCGCACGCGACGAGGGCCGCCAGCGTCGAGACATTCATCGTGTTTTTCGCGTCGCCGCCGGTGCCGCAGGTGTCGAGCGCTTCAGGATATTCGCGCGAAAACTTCAGCGAATGCCGGCGCATCACCTTCACGGCGGCCGCGATTTCGTCCGGCGTTTCGCCTTTTTCTTGTAGCAGGCGGAGGAACGACTCGATGTCCGGCGTCTTCAGCTCGCCGGACATGATGCTCTCCACCACGCCGGCCATCGCCTCGGGCGCGACGTCTTTTTTCTGCATCAGTTGGTTGAGCGCGTTTTCGAAGTGCATCAGATTACCGGCGGGTCAATGCGAGGAAATTTTTCAGGATGTCTTTGCCGCTCTGCGTCAGGATGGACTCCGGATGGAACTGCACCCCGTAGACCGGATGGCTCTTGTGCTGCAGCCCCATGATCTCGCGTTCGGCCGTCTCGGCCGTGATCGTCAGGTCGTCCGGCAGCGATTTCCGTTCGACGAGAAGCGAGTGGTAGCGCGTCGC
>CAZCVC010000087.1:0-5926 GCA_964502045.1 uncultured Planctomycetia bacterium
GATGAAATAAAGCCGCACCTGCTCCTCGGCACGCTCCTCGATCTCGGCTTCGATCTTCGGCAGTTCCTCTCCGAATTTCGCCTCGGGAATTCCCATCTGCCGGTATTGGCTTCGCGCCTGGTCGAGCAGGCGGGCCTGCTGCTTTTCGATCATGCCCTCGGGCACCGTGAAAACGTTCTGTTCGAGCAGCTTCGCAAAGAGCTCTTTCTTCATCTTCTCGACCGACTGCGTATGCTTGTGCCGCACCAAGTCCTTGCGCACCGCCTCTTTCAACGCGTCGACGGTATCCTTGCCGAACGATTTCGCGAACTCTTCGTCGAGCGCGGGCAGCTTCTTCTGCTTGATGCCGCGTATCCAGACCTTGTAATGAGGCTTGCCGTCCTTCTTGTCCAAGATCTCGCGCGTTTCGTTCTCGGAAGCGCCCAAAATTTTATCATAAAAATCGTCCTGTTCGCCGGGCTCGACATAGAAAAGCACACCCTGTTTGCCGGGCACGTACTTGTCCTCCTGCCAGATCTCGACGTCGGCGGTGATGAAGTCGCCCTTCTGCACGGCGCGCGCTTCGACGAGCGGCTCAAGCTCGGCGCGGGATTCGATCAGCGACTGCAGCCCTTTTTCCTCGTCGTCGGCGGTCACGTCGGCGGGCTCGCGCCTGAGCTTCATTCCTTTATAGTTCTTCACGGAAACCTCGGGGGCGCGCTCGAACTCGGCCGTGAACACGAGTTTTTTGCCGCGCTCGCATTGGATGTCGGAGATGGCCGGCAGCGCGACCGGACTGACTTTTTCTTCGGCCAGCGCCTGGTGGTAGACCTCGGGGATCAGCGATTTGAGAACTTCCTCGTGCGCTTCTCGCGCGTAGCGCTTTTCGACCATCTCGAGCGGCGCCTTGCCCAGGCGGAAACCGGGCAGCTGGGCGGCCTTCTGGAATTCCTTGAGCACGTCCTGGAAACGGTTTTCGACGCGGTCGGCTTCGACTTCGATATGAAGCTTGACGCGGCAGTCTTTGATTTTTTTAAGGCTTGTTTTCATCGTTTCCTCAAAATCAGTCTTCAACGGGTTCGCGTTCGCCGCTTTCTTTGAGACCGTAACGGCGGCCCTTGTGGTCCTTCACCTTGTCGTGCTGGCGGCGCATTTGGAGTTGGATATTATCAAAGCAAAGGTCGAACGCCGCATACATTTCGGTGCTGTCGTTCTTGGCGGTCAGGCGGACTTCCTTGGCCAGCAGCGTGATCTCCGCAATATGGCGGAACTTCTGCACTTCGAGAATCACGTGGACCGATTCCAGCTTGAGCGCGTATTTGTCGAGCTTTTCGATCTTTTCCTTTATATAGCGTGCCAGGGGCGTTGTTACCTTGAAATGCCGGCCGCTGATGTCGATTTCCATGATTCTTAGCTCCTTTTGTCACCAAAAGCGTAGATAATACCATAATTCCGGAAATCCGCAAAGACGGCTGCGGCCGGACCCTTACATCGTGAACTTTTCGCCCAGATAGATCTTGCGGGCCTCTTTCGAGGCCAAAAGCTCTTCGCGCGTCCCCGAGATCAGGATGCGGCCTTCATACATGATATAGGCGCGGTCCGTGATCGCCAGCGTCTCGCGAACGTTGTGGTCGGTCAAAAGGATGCCGATGCCCTTCTGCCTCAGCTCCTGGATCAGGTGCTGGCAGTCCGAGACCGCGATCGGGTCAATGCCCGAAAAAGGCTCGTCCAAAAGGATGCAGAGCGGGTGCGTGACCAGCGCGCGCGTGATCTCCAAACGCCGCCTCTCGCCGCCCGACAGCGTGAACGCGCGCGAGCGCCGCAGGTGCTTGATGCCGAGCTCGTTCAGAAGCTCCTCGAGCCTGCGTTTGCGCTCATGCTTCGGCAGGTCCAGCGTTTCGAGGACGCCGAGGATATTTTCCTCGACGGTGAGCCGGCGGAAAACCGACGGCTCCTGCGAAAGGTATCCGATGCCGAGCTGCGCGCGTTTGTGCATCGGGTAATGCGTGACGTCGCGGTGGTCGAACAGAATCTCGCCCTGTTCCGGGGCCACGATGCCGGTCACCATGTAGAACGTCGTCGTCTTGCCCGCTCCGTTGGGGCCCAGAAGCCCCACGATCTCGCCCGGATTGATCGTGATATCGACGCCGTTCACGACGGGACGCCCGCCGTAAGATTTTTTAAGCGACTTGGTCTCGAGCAGGGGCACGTTATTTTCCTTTGAAGCCGTACTGCGCGAGCGCCGCGCCTTCCTTGTGCATCGTGATCTCGGGATCGCCCTCGAGGCGTATCGAACCGTTGGCGACCGTGTAGATCGCGCGCCGCGAATGCGTCGTGTCGGTGCCGCGCTGGATCACGACGTCGCCTTCGGCGATGATCTTCTTGGCTTTCTGCTCTTTCGAATCGAAAAGCACGTCCATGCGCCTTGCCGTCAGAATGCCGCGATGGTCCGTGACCTTCACGTTGCGGTACAGCACCATCTTGTTCTGGTTGTAATAAATCTTCATCGGGCCGTCGCATGTAAGCTTCGCGCCGTTGTCCGTAAGCATTTCGATGTTGCGGTTCAGCTGGATGAAGCCGTCGTTGGGCCGCCCGACCGCGCCGTAGCCGGTCACTTTCGCCGTCGCGTGGTCGACAAAAACTTTGGAATTGGTGCGCATCGTGCCGCCGTCCTGCGACCACTGCACGTGGTCGGTCTTGATCAGCGTATTGTCGCGCAGGCGCAGCGTCACGTTTTCATCGAGGAAAACGGTCTGCCCGCCGTCGATCTTCGCCGACTCGCCCTGCAGGTTCCAGAATTTCTCCCCTTTATCATCGAAACCGGTCAGGTTAAATTTTTTCAGGCGCTGCTCATGGCTGGTGGCGGCTGCCTCGGGCGCGCGCGCCCTTTTCGGGACCGAGTTCTGGATCTTGCCCTGTGTGAAGAAAAAAGCGAACGCGCCCAGCAGCAGCGCCGCGAAAAGATAGAATGGAAAATTGCGTCTGAAAACGGCGCTGTTCACCCCACCACCTCCCTGCACATATTATTCGCGATCAGCGAAGGAGGTGGTGGGGTCAACGGAAATACCTATGCGTGACGGCGTCCCATTTTTTTTGGGCCTTCAAAAGAAGGTCAATAACTTCGCGGACGGCGCCGCGGCCGCCCGAGCGTTCGGTCACGTAATGGGCGGCGCTTTTGACCTCGGGGACCGCGTTGGCGACGGCGGCCGCAAAACCGGCGCGCTTCAGCACCGGCAGATCGATCAGGTCGTCGCCGATGTACAGCACCTGTTCGGGGTCAACCTTGTATTTTTTTACGATCTTTTCAAAAACCTTCAGCTTGTCGATGGCCTTCTGGTAGAGCTTGTCGATGCCGAGCTCTATGGCGCGCCGGTTGTTGATGCGCGACTTTTTTCCGCTGAGAATGACGACCGGGAAGCCGGCGCGCTGCAGCAGGGTGAGGCCGAAACCGTCCTGCACGTCGAAAAACTTGAGTTCATCGCCGTGATCGCCGTAGACGATGCGTCCGTCCGTCAGCACGCCGTCGTTGTCGACGACGAAGAGCTTTATCTTTTCGAGCTTCTGATGCAGTCCGGCCGCGAGCGTCGTCATATGAGGCCCGCGCGCAGGATATCCTGCACGTCCAAAAGGCCTATCGGGCGGCGCCGCCTATCCACCACAGGCACTTCGTCGATCTTCTTTGAACGGAGTATCTCAAGGGCTTCCGCGGCGAGATGGTCGGCCACGATGTGGATGGGGCCCGCCGTCATGACCTCCGAGACGCGGCGGCTCAGGATGCGGCTGTCTTTCCTCAGGTGGCGGCGGAGGTCGCCGTCCGTGAAGATGCCTCGGAGCTTTCCTTTCGCGTCGACGACGGTCGCCGAACCGGCGCGCGCCTCAGTGATCTTGAGAAGCACTTTTTCGACTTTTTCATTTTCGCGGACGATGGGATTGGACTTGCCGGTGCGCATGATGTCGGAAACTTTGAGCAGGAGTTTTTTGCCGAGATTGCCGCCCGGATGGTAGAGCGCGAAATTTTCGGCTTTGAAGCCTTTTTTCTCGAGCAGCGTCACGGCCAGCGCGTCCCCCATCGCGAGCATCGCCGTCGTCGAGGCCGTCGGCGCGAGGTTCATCGTGCACGCCTCTTTCTTCACGCTGACGTCGAGCACCACGTCGCTGTGGCGGGCCAGCAGCGACTTCGGATTGCCTGTCATCGCGATGAGCTTGGCGCCGATCTTGCGGATAATGGGCAGAAGCTTGATGATCTCTTCGGTCTGGCCGCTGTTGGAAAGCGCCAGCACGACGTCCTCTTTCATCACGCGCCCGACGTCGCCGTGCAGCGCTTCGGCCGGGTGCAGGAACAGCGACGGCGTGCCGGTCGATGAAAGAGTGGCGGAAATCTTCTGCGCGATGAACCCGGGCTTCCCGATGCCGGTCACGACGACGCGGCCGCGCGACCGGAGAATGATATCGCAGGCGCGGCCGAAGTCGGCGTTGATCCTCGGTAAAAGCGCGTTCAGCGCCGCGGCTTCGATGCGGATGACGTTCTTCGCGATGGCCGCCGCGTTCTTAGAGGTCATGACGGACGATGCGGCTCAGCGCGAGCAGTCGCTCGAGCAGCCGTTCCAGGTCTTTCAAGCGGACCATGTTGGGGCCGTCGCTGGGGGCCCTGTCGGGGTTTTCGTGGACTTCCATGAAAATGCCGTCGGCGCCGGCGACGACGCCCGCCTGCGCCAGCGTCGGCACGAAGCGTCTGTCGCCGCCCGAGCTTTTGCCGCGGCCGCCCGGCTGCTGAACCGAATGCGTCGCGTCGAATACGACCGGATAGCCGTATTCCTTCATCTGCGGGATAGAGCGGAAATCGTTAACGAGAGTGTTATAGCCGAAGAACGTGCCTCGCTCGGTCAGCATCACGTTGGGGTTGCCGGCGGAGACGATCTTTTCGACGACGTTGCCCATTTCCCAGGGCGCGAGAAACTGCCCCTTCTTCACATTGACGATCTTGCCGGTCTTCGCGGCGGCGATGAGAAGGTCGGTCTGGCGGCAGAGGAAGGCCGGGATCTGCAGCACGTCGGCGACGACGGCGGCGTCGTGGGCCTCCTGGGGCGAATGCACGTCGGTGAGGATCGGGAGTCCCGTTTCTTTTTTCACGCGCGCGAGGATCGCGAGGCCGTCGCGGATGCCGAGCCCGCGGAAAGAGCCGATCGAGCTGCGGTTGGCCTTGTCGTAGCTGGATTTGTAGATCAGCGGCATTTTGAGGCGGCCGGCGATCTTCTGGATCGCGCGCGCGTGATTCATCGCGCTTTTTTCGTTTTCGATGACGCAAGGGCCGGCGATCAGGAACAGCGGCTGTTTGTGGCCGAAAGTTTCTTTTCCGAGGCGGACGAGGTACGTTTTAGCCATGATCAGTCGATCTTGTTCTGCAGGGACGCCTTCACGAAATCCCTGAACAGCGGGTGTGCGTCATCGGGACGGGACTTGAACTCGGGATGGAACTGGCAGCCGACGAACCACGGATGGCCCGAAAGCTCCACGATCTCGACGAGCCGGCCGTTCGGGCTCGTGCCGGAAATGATGAGGCCGCTGGTTTCCATTTTCACTTTGTACTTGTTGTTGAACTCGTAGCGGTGGCGGTGGCGCTCGTGGACCGAATCGCGGCCGTACGCTTTGTGCGTCTTCGTCGACTTTTTCACGGCACACGGGTACGAACCCAGGCGCATCGTGCCGCCCATGTCCTTCACGTTCTTCTGTTCCTCGAGCAGGCTGATGACCGGGAACGGCGTCGTCTTGTTGAACTCGGTCGAATTGGCGCGCCCGAGGTCACAGACGTTGCGCGCGAACTCGATGACCGCGCACTGCATACCCAGGCAGATGCCGAAGAACGGCACCTTGTTTTCGCGCGCGTACTTGATGGCCTTGATCTTGCCTTCGATGCCGCGGTCGCCGAAGCCGCCCGGGACGAGGATGC
>CAZCVC010000088.1:0-5894 GCA_964502045.1 uncultured Planctomycetia bacterium
TATCCAGACGAGCTTACGCATTGTTCTTCCCTTCGTTCCAAACGTTTTTGTAGTAATCGTAGACTTTTCGCAGCTGCCTCAGGTACGGCGACTGGGATCCGTCCCCCTGGCTGGCGACGCCGAGCCATTCTTCGTGCATCGTTCCGTCCGGGAACGCGGCCGTGAAATCGCCTATCGTCTCGTGCTCGAAGGGACTGAATTTGGGCGGTAATCCAGACTTCCACCACTCGTCCACGAACTCGAAAAGCACGCCGCCGATCGCGTTGCCCATCCCCGAACCGGCCGTATTGTAAACGATATCTTCCCAGTTACCCTGATGGTACTCGAGCTGCTTCGTCTCGGCCAGGTCGAGGCTCGAGCCGGTCATGTACGCCGGGCACCCGTACTCGGTGAACAGCGCCGGTTTGTCCATCCAGGTGCGGACATCGTTCCAGAAACTCCTGCCGAAACCGAACGCGCCGCGATACACGTTGGACCCGAAGACATCAATATTATCGCTGTTCTTCGCGAGGATATCAATCGTGACGACTTCGCCGTTCGAGAAGCCCACCGGGCGCGTTGAGTCGATGGATTTTATCATGCCGGCAACTTCATTGACAAATTTATAATGGGCCTCCGGCTGCGTTTTGGCGTTGCTGCCGAGGCCGGCCTTGTTCGACTTCGGGTCGGGGTCACCCACCTCGCCGTAGTTGGACTCGTTGCCCAGCATCCACATCAGCACGTACGGCTCGTCCTTGTACTCCTCGACCATCTGCCGCACGCTGTTCCGCATGTTCTCCAGGTGCTTAGGATTCGTGTAATCGGTGCCCTCGTACCAACCGGCGCCCGAGCCGGCCGCGTACATGCCGAGCATGTCGCCCAAGATCACGCGGATGCCGTACGTCTTGTAGAGGTCCCGCAAAAGTTCCTTCGACGCCGCGTGATGGTAAAGGCGCAGTGTGTTCACGCCCATCTCTTTCATCAGCTGAAAATCGCCGATGACCTTCTCGTCGGGGTCCTGGTTGTTGTTCTTGTTCTTGTCGACCCACGAATCGTAGGGGCCGTCCTGCTTTCCGTTCTTGTTGAGGTCAGCCTTGTCGAGCGTCATCCAGTCGTTGTTCGGGTCCAGGTTGCCGGCGTTCGGCGATTTGCCGACCGGGTTCGGCGCGTAAGCCATGGCCTTCACCACGTAAGGTTTTCCGTCCACGCGGAGCTGCCAATGCCGGTTGTCGAATTGGACCAGCTGAGTGCTGCCGGTGCCGATCGTTTTCACGATCTTCAAACGGCCCACGTCCAGGCGCTTCGGCTTCAGCTCCGATGGCTCCACCTTTACGAGTTTTCCCGGAGTGACGCTGTAGACGTCGTCGTTGGTCGAAAAATTGAACCCGTTCCCGATCTTGATCTCGGCGCCTTCAAGCTTGATGCCCAGCTCAGGGTGCTTGCGCGTCAGATATTCGATGCGGTCGGCCGCGAGCTTGGACATGTAAAGCGGCGTGTGCCAATAGGTCCAGCCCACCGATTTTGGAAAGTGCACGAGGATCGCATGATAGCCCTTAATAGCTTGCGTTGTCTGCCCGAGTTTTTCAAGGGCCATGGACGTATAAAATTGCTGGACCCCAGGGGTGTCGGGGGTGGTCGCCCACTTGTAGAAGGTCAGCTGCTGGTCCTCGATATTGACGTAATCCCAGGCGCTTCCCTTGAGCTTTCCCTTCGTCACGAGGAGCCGGTAAACCGGGTCTTTGATGACGGCGCTGTTGGGGTACACACCGACGCCTACGGCCGACGCCAACCCTTTGCGGTCAGTACATTTATAAGCGTATTTGTCAGTGCCGATATTGACGAAGGTACCGTACTTTTCGTAGTCGACGAAGGTCTCGGTGCCGGGGTCAAAAAGCTTGAATTCGACGACCATGTTCTCGCCCCGGGAATTCATGAGTTTGGTGCCGGTCGAGGAGGTCGGGGCGAGGGCGTCGGAGGAAAGCGCGGGGACTTGTAAAAGGGTAAAGAAAGCCAGCAATAAACATCCGATTTTGGCGTTCATACGGGATTTATCCTTTGACGGCCCCAGCGGTGATACCTTTTATTATATGCTTTTGGAGTAAAAGGTAAACAACTAAAACCGGGAGCACCGTGATCACGATGCCGGCCATCAGGAGCGGGTATTGGGTGATGTGGGCGCCCTGGAAAACCATGAGTCCGCGCTGCAAAGGCATCAATTCCTTGGACGGCAGCACGAGCATCGCCAGCAGGTATTCGTTCCAGACGGCCAGGATGTTGAAGATCGCGAGCACGGCCAGCGCCGGGCGCGCCAGCGGCAGCGCGATGTGCCAATAGACGCGGAAGCGCCCGCAGCCGTCGATGGCGGCCGAGTCCTCGAGCTCCTTGGGCAGATCGTCAAAAAAAGTTTTCAGGAGAAAGATGCCTAGCGCCAGTCCCCCGTTGATCTGCGGAAGGATGTAGCCCAGGCGCGTGTTGACCAGGCCGAGCTTCGTCAACAGCACGTACAGCGCGATGAACGACGCCGGAATCGGAATCATCATCGTGGAGATCAGCAGCAGGAACATCGCGTTTTTGCCCCAGAATTTGAGCCGCGAAAACGCATAGGCGGCCATCGACGACACGAACAGCACGCCGATCACGACGACGACCGTGTAGAACAGGCTGTTCAGGAAATACATGCCGAAATCGGCCTTCGTCCAGGCCGTGACGTAATTTTCCCAGTGCGGCGTTTTCGGGAACAGGCTCAGGTCGTTGAACACGGTCTCCTGCGTCTTCAAGGAAGATGCGAACGCCCACCAGAGCGGAAAAAGGCAGCACAGAGAAACGAGTATGAGGAAGCAGTGGATGAAAAAACTGACCGTCGCCTTTTTTACTTTTTCGTAATTGACGTCCATCCCCTGCGCCGGCACGGCTTAGACCTGCCTCATCATTTTGGACGCGCGGATCTGTATCATCGAGACTACGAGCAGGATGAGCCCGAACACCACGCCCATCGCGCAGGCATAGCCGAACTTGGACGCGCCGATCATCATGGCCACGATGCGCGTGATCGGCACCTCGGTATGATAGCCGGGGCCGCCGCCGGTCGTCGCGATGATGATGTCGAAAATCTGCATCGTACCGAGGATGGTCAGGATGGAAACGAGGATGAAGACCGGGATCATCAGCGGCACCGTGACGGCCTTGAAGACGGTCCATGTATTGGCGCCGTCGACTCGCGCGGCCTCGTATAGCTCGCGCGGGATACTCTGCAGGCCCGCCAGCAGGATCACAAACCCCCAGCCGAATCCCTTCCACATGTGGATGATCGCGACGGCCGTGAGCGCCGTCTTCGAATCCGAGAGCCACGCGCGCGACAGGTTGCCGAGGCCGATGAAGCCGAGGAAATGGTTCAGGAGTCCGTAATTGCCGTCGTAGATCCAGTTCCAGATTAGACCGACGACGATACCCGAGAGCACGGGCGGCAGGTAGAAAATGACGCGGTAAATGTTGCCGCCCTTGATGTCGCGGTCGCAGAGGAACGCGAGCAGCAGCGCCAGCAGGTTCTGAACGGTCAGCGCGAGGAACGTGACGTAGAGCGCGTTCAGCATCGACCGCCAGTAGACGGGGTTATCGGTCAGCAGATCTTGAAAATTTTCGAAATAAACGTACGGGTAGGTGCGCGAGATGCCGTCCCAGGAGGTGGCCGAGAGATTGAACACCTGGATGAACGGGTAAACACTGAACGTGCAGAAAAGCAGCATCGCCGGAAGCACGAACAAGTAGGCGCCGAGCTGCGTACGGATTTTCTGAACGTTCATCGAAGGTCCCCTGTAAAAACGCACAGAACCGGCCCCTCGGCAGGCCGGAAATCGCGAAAACCCGGAGAGCCGATTACTTGCTGTTCTTGGCCAGAACTTTTTCTTTGGTTTTTTGGACTTCCTGAGCGACCTGCTCGGGCGTCTTCTCGCCGATCAGGATCGACTGAATACCTTTATCAAACGCTTCCATCACGGAAGGGTCTTCGTGAACCGGATAAATGTTGGGATGCGTCGCCGTTTCCATGTCGTCGGCGAATTGCGACAGGACCGGCGAAATGTGCTGCAGGCTCGCCTTCGTGGACGGAAGGTTTTCGGTGGCCTGCGCGAGGTATGATTGCTGCTTTTCCTGGGTCAGCCAGCGCAGGAATTTCACGGCGGCGTCGCGGCGAGGGGACTCGTTGTTGACGACGAAAGAACTGCCGGCGCCTCCCCACACGCGCATCGGGTTGGCCTCGGACAGTTTCGGCGGCGCCATCGGCAGATAATCGAGGCCGGGGTTCATTCCTTTATATACGTTCACGCACCAGGAGCCGTTGAAAGCGTAAGTCGCGCGTTCGTTGGCGAATGTCTGCTCGGCGGTCTTGTTCACCATCGTGACGGCGCCCTCGACGAGCATCTTCTCGTCGGCCATCTGCTTGAACATCGACAGCACTTTGATCCAGTCGGGATCGGTGTAGGAAACTTTGCCCTCGTACGTGGCGAACACTTTCTTTTCGCCCATCTGGTTCATCGCCCAGTTGGAGGCCAGCGCGTCGAGCATCCAGATCTCGCCGAAACCGCTGACGAAACCGGGCAGGCCCGCTTTTTTCAGCACGCGGTTGTGTTCGACGAATTCGTCCCAGGTGGCCGGCGGCTTGTTCGGATCGAGGCCGGCCTTCGCGTAGAGCTTGCGGTTGTAAACCATCTGGATCGTCGTCGCGTCGAGCGGGACGCCGTAAATGCCGGGCTCGACCGTAAACTCGTTCTCAGGCAGAAACTCGTTGACGGCCAGCGCCTTTTCGAAAAAAGCATCTTTCCACGGAAATGCCTGGCCGTCGAGAGTAGCGGCCATGTCGGCGTTCAGATTTTTTACGTAGCCCGAGCGGATGAAGCTGGCGAAGTCGCGCTTTTCGCCGAGGATTCCGTAGATGTCAGGCAGCGTGCCGGTCTGAGCGGAAGCCTTCACCCTCTGCGCGTAAGCTTCGGAGGGAGCGAATAGCTCCATCTTGATCTTGATGCCGGTCTGGTCTTCGAAGCGTTTGGCGAGCTCGTGGAAGGCTTCATCGCGGTCGGACATCCAGTGCCAGATCGTGATGGTGTTTGCGGTCAAAGCTTCCTTCTTCTGGTTTTCCGCGGCGCAGCCGGCGAAAGCCAGAACAGCAAATGAAGCTATGAGGATACGAAATAATGGTTTCATTTAATAAGTTTTATGAAATCGACTTGTAGCATAGTAGCAAAAAGGGCGGAGGTCGGTCAACCGATTCTTCCGCAGGACTTGTTCAGCGCGGCGATTTTGCGGTTCAGCGGCAGCTTCATCATCTCTTCGAGCGGGACCGGGAGGCGCAGGCGCCAGTTTTGGTCGTGCACGATGCCGGGGCGGTTGATGCGGTAGTCTTTCCGGACTTCCTTAAATAAGCCGCCGAACGAGAACCAGTCCTGAATGAGCTGGATGCTGAACACCGATCTCGAACGGCTGACGAATTCGAAACAGGCCTGGATGAACGCCGGCGAGGGTTCGGGCTCGAACTTTCCGGGAAGACCCGCGGCCGCCCAGAACTTCTGCCGGTCCTCTTCGCTGCCCGCTTCCCACTTCCACCAGGCCTCGAGCGGCGAAGTGTCGTGCGTCGAGATCACGGCGATCGAATTCTCGCGGTACTCGTCGCCGCGCTTGAACTCGCCCGTCGTTTCCCAATGGCGCATCCAGCGCTGCACTTCCATGCCCGGAATGCCGTAGTCTTCAAGCACGCGGTCCGAAAACTTGGGCACGCAGCCCAGGTCCTCGGCGCACGGCCGCATCGGAGTGCTCTTCAGCATGGCCTCGACGATCTTTCGCCCGCGCTGTTCCCAGACGCTCTCGTCCGGAGGATCGAACGCGCCCGACTTCCCGCGCTCCTCGCCCTCGAGGTCCCACCGGAA
>CAZCVC010000089.1:0-2617 GCA_964502045.1 uncultured Planctomycetia bacterium
CTGAACAACCGCGGCTGGCGCCATATCCGCACATCAGCAGAGGCCTCGCGCGGGCTGCTCGAGGAAATTTTCGACAAGGAAGCTTTGGACCGGCTCTGGCCCGACGACCGTCAGACGATAAGCGTCAAGGACGCAATCACGGACGCGCAGGGATTGAAAGTGATCCTGGGACTGTCGCTGTGGCGCGGGAAAAACGCAGGCCTGCCGGCGGCGGTTTAGAAACGGGACGGGGACGCGTAGAAGCGGCCCCACCAGACGATCAGCGCCAGCGTCGACGCGAAGAGAATGGCGATGAACGTGCAGGCCGACGCGTAGTCCTTGCCGTCGCGGATCAGCGGATGATACTCGGTGCCGCTCGCGTAATCGAGCGCTTTTTCGAGGGCCGTGTTGAACATTTCGCAGATCAGCGCGACGACCCAGCTGAACACGATCATCAGGATCTGGAAATAGCCGACGTCGAGCCACGCCGATACAGCCGTCACGGCGAACGCGGCGATCACGACCTGGCGGACCTTCGATTCGGTGCGGATCGCGTTCATCAGCCCGGCGCAAGCGCAAGCGGCGGACTGGAACAGCGTCGTGTTTCTCTGGATCTTGAATTTCTTCATGGCCATTATTTTATGACGCGGGGCAGGAATCCGCCACAAGTATTAAGGGGGCCGTCGGGGCGGCGGGACGGGACCAGAATTAAAAAAAGATTAACGGCGGGACACGGCGCCGTGATAATATAACTCTGTGTGTGGGCATCTTATAAGAGTTGTTCTACTAAGGAGAAAACGAATGCGTAAAGGCATGTTAGTGCTCGGTCTCATGGTTCTGGCGCTCGTCGTTTGCGTGAACGCGTATGCGAACACCGGCGAAACTTCCACCTGGCAGGGTTTCTGGAACTCGGTCGGCGGATTCATGTACAATGCGCTGCCCTGGAACTGGGGCAACTGGGCTGGCAAATAAGCCGTCCGTCTTCAAACAGGGATACGGAAACACCGTATCCCTGTTTTTTTTGTGCCCGCCGCCGTGAATAAGCTCAAGATCGTCCTCCGGGTCCTGCTGCTCATGACCCTCCCCGTTTTCCTGTGTACTTACGTTTACGGGGACCGTCTCTGCCGCTACGGCGCCGAACGCGCGCTCAAATCCGCTTTTCCGGGAAGCGAGGTCGCCGTCCGCGGCGCGGCGCTGCGCGGACGCACGTTCGAAATGAAAGGCGTCCGCGTGAAAAAAGCGGACCTCGACTTCGAATGCGAAGAGATCCAACTTTATTTCTTCTGGCTCCGGCTTCCGTCCGGGAAATTTTCGAAAGTCTGGATCAACGGCGCGTCGCTGTCCTCGAGCGGGGCCTCGTCGCTGCCGCTGCCGAAGACCGACGTGCTGCAAGTGTCAGAGCTTCTCATGGATCGCAGGCGCGACGGATCGGGCTTTCAGGGAAAATTATCTTTCGTTTTCGATTTCCGCGCTTCGAAATTCTTCTATGTGAGCGCGGAGGATCTGTCGGTCGAAAGCGGGGATCTTCGCGTACGGAACGCGCGCCTGACGTTGGATGCCAGCATCGGGGGCCTTGCGTCCGCCGAAGAGATCTCGTTCAAGGAGATACGTATGGAGGACGTCCGCGGCCCGTTCCGCTCTGAAGGCGGCGCGCTCGTCTTCGGCCCGCTCAAAGTCTCGTCGCCTGCCGGAGCCCCGTTCGAAGGGAGCCAGGCGCGGCTTTCGAGGACACTGAAAGACCCTGCGCTAAAGCTTCAATTCGATGACGACCGCGGAAACCGCCTGCTCGACGCGGTCCTTCCCGACATTTTTTAGCGCTTCAAACGACCGGCGCTTTTTTCAGCTTTGCCTCGACGGTGCCGAACGGCGCCTTGAACGTGAGGCGTACCGGCTTCCGCGAGGGGTCCGCGGAAAGATGGAACCAGGACCTCCCCTTCTTTTCGGGCCTGCCGGCCTCGCGCGTGACAGGCGTCACGAGGATCGCGTCGACCGAACCTTGACCATGAGGCTCCAACGTCTCCCGCTTCAGTCCGTCGACGCGCAGGCCCCAGTCCTTCTGGTCGGCGCTCACCACCGTCTGCGCCGACTTCCCCGGCCCCAGATCCTGCCGCCGCGCCCAATAAAACGAGCTGAACGCGTCGTGCACCGGCACCGAGGTGCGAAAAGTTTTTTTCTCGCCTGTCCGGAACGATTCATACCGCCCGCCGCCGGCGCCGTCGAAATACGTGATCTCGTTCTGGCGCTTGGCCCCCTCGCTGATGCGTTTTCGGAAACGCACCGACTCGAACGTCTTCGCGTCGATCCAACACTGCGCGACGTAATTTACCGGATAAATTTTATAAAGGAATTCGGTCGTGCGGACGATGCCGACGACGTGGTACACTTCGCGCCCGCCCAATATCATTTTTCTCCTCACGCGCAGGTCGCCGACCCCGACCGGCACGCCGATCCAGGTAATTTCGAAATGAAGCCGCTCGCCGGCCGGAAACTGCGCGCTCGGCGCCGGCAGCGGCGCGGGCGCGGCCGCGGTCTTGGATCTCGTGGAAAAATTATAAGCAGGTTCTGCAGTCCCGCTGGACAGCGGGAGGAGGAATGTGGCACCGAAAACGAATAAAATTGAAGCGAATATGTTTTTCAT
>CAZCVC010000089.1:2627-5863 GCA_964502045.1 uncultured Planctomycetia bacterium
AGAGTCTTATAATTCATTAAGATATGCTCAATACATAAAAGAGTATAAAGAAATCGCGGTTAAGTCCGCGTTAAAAAAGGATTAAAACCCTTTTAACCTTCTTTTTTCTTCCGCTTTTTCTTGGCGATGGACCGGCGGCGCTTCAGCTCGATGGATTTTTGCGAGAGGCGGCTTTTGAGGCTGTTCCTCACGCCGGTGGTCTTTTTGGGCTTCAGGGCCAAGGCGGCTTTTTTCGGGGCCGGCGCTCTCTTCGCCTTCGGCGTCTCTATCGGCACGGCGCTTGGGATCTCTTCTTTGTAGGAATGTCCTTCGCCGCGGTAGGTGATGTGCCGGCTGTGCAGGTTCACTTCATAAGAAGTGACGCCGGCCTCGAAAATACGCCGGAGAAATGCCGGGTGGTCAATGAGCCCCTTTTGGGCATCGGTGATCGTCGCGCGCAGCGCAAGCTCGTTGTAGGCACCCGGCTGTTCCTCGCCGAGCGGAGTTCCCTCTTCGATATGCGCCTCTCCGCCACCGCCGTAAAATGTGATGCGGTTGGGCCCCACCTCGACGGCATAACGGTTCACGCCGGCCGCCACGAGTAGATCGATGAACTGCGGATAATTGATCTTTTTATGCTGGATAAGTTCCGTCGCGTCGAGTATCTGGTCGACCGATTCCTGCGCGAGCTCGTAGCGGAAAAGATCGCGGCGGCGGACCTTCAGGGCCGGCTTCGCTTTCACGAGCGCGGCGAGGATCTTTTCCTGGATGTGAGGCGTGAGCCGCCGGCCCTTGCGCCCTTTCTGCACCATCTTGAAGCTCAGCTGTTCGGTCGAGGCGTTGACGAGGTCGGCGTTGGAAAGGCCGTGCTCGGCCATCAAGATGTCTAGCGGCTGACGTGTATCGGTTGTCATGATCTCTCTCTATTTTTAAGACCATATTTTACCACGACCCGCCGGTCAAGCGCGGACGGGGATTTTTTTTATTTCAGCGCGGCAAGAAGCTCGCGGTTCGTCGGATATTTTTGCAGCTGCTCGACGAGCAGGCGCGTGGCCTCGACGGTACCCAGTTCGGCGAGGCGGCGGCGCATCTTGCGCACCTTGTCGATCTCGTCGGCGTCGAGCAGCAATTCTTCCTTGCGCGTGGCACTTCGGGAAATGTGGATAGCCGGATAGATGCGCTGGCTCGAGATCTCGCGCGAAAGCACGATCTCCATGTTGCCGGTACCCTTGAATTCCTCAAAGATTACCTGGTCCATGCGAGAGCCCGTGTCCACGAGGATGGTCGCGAGAATGGTTAGCGAGCCGCCGTTCTCGATCTTGCGCGCGGCGCCGAAAATACGGCGCGGCACTTCCATCGCGCGAGCGTCCACGCCGCCCGACAGCGTGCGGCCGCTCGAATTCCTCTCGGCGTTGTGCACGCGCGAAAGGCGCGTCAGCGAATCGATGACGACCATCACGTTGCCGCCGCGGCCGGCCTCGGCCATCGCCTGCCGCATCAGTTCGTCGGCGGTCTTGATGTGGTTCTCGTACGTCTCGTCCGAAGATGACCAGCGCACCTCCGACGGCACGCTGCGCCGGAAGTCCGTGACTTCCTCGGGACGCTCGTCGACGAGCAGGCAGTAAGTCTTCATTTCCGGATGGCTTTTCGCGACGGCCTGACAGATGTGCTTCAGGAATGTGGTTTTTCCTGAGCCCGGCGGCGCGACAATGAGCCCGCGCTGGCCCATGCCGATTGGCGTGATGAGGTCCATCGCGCGCATGGTGAGCTCCGAGCTTCCGTCCTCGAGCCGGATGCGCGGCGTCGGGTCAATGGGCGTGCCTGCCATGAAGCTGCTCTCGGCCTCCCCGGGCACACGCGGGCGCGGCGCCGCGGGACGGATGGGACCTCGCGGATTGTGGCGAGGCTCACGACGGGGCTGGCGGTCGAAGTTTCTCATGGGTTAGCATCATGCTTGTTGGAACTGGTTGGGTCAAGTAACATTCTGGCGGGCACGGTCTCCGAAGGGGTTTCGGTTATATTAGCACAAAGGGGCTGGTTTTATTCAGGCCGCCTTTATTTCACCAGCTCGACCATCGGTTCGCCGTCCGTGTCGTATCCGACAACCTTGACCGAACGGCCGTTGGCGGTCACGACCTGGCCGATAGCGTATCGGCGAGTCGCTTCCATTTTGTTTTTGCGTAAGATCTCCTGCACTCCCTGATCGATTTGCGGCTGAAGCACAAAGCGCGTGTATCCCATGCCGGCGACGTCGAACAAGCCCGCGAAAAGGAACAGCCAGGCCAGGAGGGGAAACCAGTATTTCTTCACATTTCTCCGGATCGCCGCGACGACCAGCGAAACGGCGCCTAGAATAATAAAGTAAGCAATGGGCTGTCCAAAAATGAGCAGGGCGATGGCGGCAACCGTATAGGCGTTGGGGTTGGGGATGCCGAAACATTGGGCTATGATGGTGGAAAATATTCCGACGAGCAGCAGAATAACATGTTTTTTACGTGCTGGATCGGTCACGCTTCACCTCGCACGGTATTTCCTGTTCACTTCCGCGAGCCATTCATCCCAACGGAGCTTATCGGCAGCTTTTTCAGAAGCGTCTTCCGCTTCTGCCAGCACGTCTGAAAGCCGGCGCGACGTGCCGCGAGCTTCTTTTAGTATCTCCTGCTCTTCATGCCATTTCTGTTCGATGCTCTTCTGATGGCGTGAGCGGTGAAATATGCTTTTCGCGTTCAAGACGACATATAACACGGCGCCCGCCAGGAGGATCAAGGCGATCGCCTGCAAAAAAGTTTTTTTGTTCATCTAAGTTCTTTTAAGCTTATTCCCGTGAACTTATGAGAATAGTGCTTGAGATATACTCTGATCAGGTCTTCCTTGCGGGAATAATCATGCCGGAATCTTTTTTCTGCCGTAAGTATTGATAATAATTCTTTAAGCTCATCGGGCGCTTCCTCTTCAAACCAACTCCCTCCCTGTTTCATGTAGGGGGGCGCATATAAAATTGATGCGGTATCATTGATCTCGATCAACGTTGTTTTTTCATCTAACGCGTTCTTTAGTTCTGCACCGCTCTGCCCTTTAAAATAAATCACAGTATTTGGTTTCAAATCATCCAGCTCTTTTTTGATGTAATTATCAAACATCAGCTTTGTGTATTTCTCACAATCCGATTTCTCCATATGTCTTGGGTCTAAATTCGACATCATTTTGCCGGGTGACTGGGTAACAAGAGAAAACTAATAGAAATTACTAAAAGCCAC
>CAZCVC010000090.1:0-5860 GCA_964502045.1 uncultured Planctomycetia bacterium
ATTTGTCCCAGATTTCAGAAAGGTCTTTTTTCATTTTCTCCCTGACCGCCGGATGGGAGAGGATTTCGTCCGCCTTTTGGGCGAATTTTTCGGCCGTCGCGTTGTACTGCAGAAGTTCCGGCATCGCCATTCGTCCGAGAATGAGATTCGGCAGGCCTAGATAGGGCACGCGGATCAGGGCGCGCGCGGCGAGGTAGGTGATGATGCTTGCGCGATTGGTGATACTCATAGGCGCGCCCAAGTGCGCGCATTCCAGCGTCGCTGTTCCCGAACACACGATCACCAGCTGACTCTTCTGTATTGTCTCATAAGCGCCATTCTCCACGAGTTCAACAGGAATTTTGACGCGGCCCAAATATTTATTATAAAAATCTTTCGCTAACGTCGGAGATTTTATCAGCTTAAATGAGATGTCCGGATGATCCACAGCGATTTTTACCGCCGCTTCGAGCATGATGGGTAGAAGCGTGGACACCTCGTGGTCTCTGGATCCGGGCATGAGTGTTATCCAGCGTGAAGGAGGCGTTTCTTTCGGGGCGGGGAGCGCATCCTTCAACGGGTGTCCGACAAACGCGACCGGCACGCCGTATTTCTCATAAATCGACTTTTCAAATCCGAACACTACGAGCACTTTGCGCACATATTTTTTTATTTTATAAACCCGGTTCATTTTCCAGGCCCAGATCTGCGGGGAAATATAATAGATCACCGGAATGCCCATCCCGTGGATCCGTTTCGCCAGATAAAGGTTGAAGCCGGGGTTGTCGATGAGCACGACCGCGTCGGGTTTGGCGGTCTCGATGCTTTTCAGGATGATCCTCGCCGCCTTCTGGTAATGGGGGATCTTCCGAATCACCTGCGTGAAGCCCGTCACGTGAAAATGCGCCAGGTCGAAGAAATCCAGCACGCCTTTGTCCCGGATCTTGTCGCCGCCGGCGCCGTAGAACGTGATGGGGAACGGGGAAAGCTTTTTCAGCGCGTCAATGAGATTGGCGCCGTGCAGGTCTCCGGAGGCCTCGCCGGCGATGACGTAAAGCTTATGAGAGGAGCCGGCGGAGTCGGTCATGGCGTCTCCTAGAACGTGACGGAGTTTTCGGCTTTCTTGATCTGCTGCGTGATGCGCAGAGCCAGCGCCAGCGCGTCGCGGCCTTCTTCGCCGGAGACGAGCGGGCGTTTCTTGTTTTTCACGCAATGGATGAAGTCCGAAAGCTCGGCCTTCAGCGAATCCTGCCGGGTAATGTCGATTTTCTGTTGATGCAGCCTGCCGCCGGCTTTTGTATGGATGAACGCCTCTTGCTTCACGTAGTCGAGCACGATGTAGGCGTTGTGCTGAAAGATGCGGATCTTTCGTGTGACTTCGGAACTCATGCGGCTGGCGGTCAGGTCGCAGGTGATATTTCCGGCGAAACGGATGCGCGTGTTGGCGATGTCCTCGGTTTCCGAGAGGATGAACGCGCCGACCGACTCGACGTCCTTGATGGGCGATTTCACGAGATCGAGCACGATGTCGATGTCGTGGATCATCAGGTCGAGCGTCACGCCGGTTTTCGCGACGCGCGGATCATAAGGGCCTACGCGCTGGCACTCGATGAAGCGCGGTTTCTTGATGATGCCCTTGATCGTGCGGATCGCCGAATTGAAGCGCTCGATGTGGCCCACCTGGATCGTCAGCCGCTTTTTTTTCGCCAGCGCGAGCAGCTTATCGGCGTCGGAGAGCTTCGTCGTGATGGGTTTTTCGATCAGAAGATGCACGCCGTGGTTCAGGAAGTCCTTCGAGAGGCTGAAATGTTTCTCCGACGGGACCACGATGCTGGCCGCGTCGACGAGATCGAGCAGGCGGCGGTAGTCGGTGTACGCTTTCGTCTGGCACTGGTCCGCCACTTCCTGCGCGCGGTCCTCGTGCGTGTCGCAGACGCCCACCAGCGACACCCCGGGCATCTTCGAATAGACTTCGGCGTGCCTTCCGCCGAGGCGGCCCAGACCGATCACGGCGACTTTCAGGGGAGAACTCATAGGGACTCATTTTAACCGAAACAGTACTCAAAAGATAGGGTGTATGCTATCATGCTCGGAAAGAAAATCATGAGCCAACAGAGCCATTATTACCGCATGATTTCGTACGTAAAGCCGCACCTCAGCAGGCTTTACCTCGCTTGTGTCGCGATGGTATTCAACTCGTTCCTGTCGGGCCTGCCGATCATCGGGCTCGTGATCCCGTTCGTCGATACCATCCTCGCCGGCAAGCCCATCGTCGTGCCCCACGCGAAATACATCCCGGCTTTCGTGATGGACGTCGTCTACCGCGCCAACGCGATGCCGCGCGAGTCTCTGCTGAATCTGCTGATCCTTTGGACCATCGGGTTGTCGTTCCTCCGGCTCGTTTCGGAATACGCGCAGTCGTATTACATGAACGACGTGAGCCAGCGCGTGATCCGCGACCTGCGCAACGCCGTCTATAACAAGATCATCGGCCTGCCGCTGAGTTTTTTCGGAAAGTCCCAGACCGGCGTGCTCGTTTCGCGCATCACGCACGATACGTCGATCGTGCGTGATGCGATCTCCGAAGGTCTGACCGATTTCCTTTTCCAGCCGGTGCAGATCGTCGTGAACATTTTCGTGCTGCTCTCGGTGAAGTACATGTTCAACATCCCGTGGAACCTCGTGCTCGTGATCTTCGGGCTCCTGCCGCTGGTGATCATCCCGGTACTGCAGGTGGGCCGCCGGCTGAAAAAGATCAGCCGCTCCAGTCAGGAGCAGGTCGCGACGATCAATTCGACGCTGTTCGAGTCGATCTCCGGCATCCGCATCGTGCAGGGCTTCGGCATGGAGAATTACGAAAAAGAGCGCTTCGCGCGACAGAACCAGTCGCTGTACAAGACAATGATGCTTTCGATCAGCCGCATGATCATCGTCAGCCCCGTGACCGAGTTCGTCAGCGTCATTTGCATCGGCGTCGTGCTCTGGACCGGCGGCAAACTTGTCGTGGCGGAGCAGATGTCGCCGGGCGCGTTCATCGCGTTCCTGATCGCGCTGTTGTCTCTGCTACGCCCGTTCAAGCGCCTCTCGCGCGTTTACGGCATCACCCAGCATGCGCTGGCCGCCGCCGAGCGCATTTTCGAGATCCTCGACACGCCGAATGAAATCGTCGAAAAGGAAAACGCGAAAACTCTTTCGCCGATCAAGCGGGACATCGATTTTCAGAACGTTTCTTTCGGCTACGGCGAGAAACCCGTGTTCACCGGCGTGAACCTGAAAGTGAAAGCCGGCGAGATCATCGCGATCGTCGGCCCTTCCGGCGGCGGCAAGACGAGCCTCGTCAATCTCATGCCGCGCTTCTACGATCCGATCGCCGGACGCATCCTCATCGACGGCATCGACCTGCGCGACGTGACGGTGAAATCGCTGCGTGCGCAGATCGGCATCGTGACGCAGGAGACCGTGCTTTTCAACGACACCGTCAGCTCCAACATTTCGTACGGCCGCTCGAAAACGAACCAGAAAGACATCGAGGAGGCCGCGCGCATCGCCAACGCGCACGACTTCATTTCGAAACTGCCCTCAAAGTATCAGACGATGATCGGCGACCGCGGCGTGCGTCTTTCGGGCGGCGAACGGCAGAGGCTTTCGATCGCGCGGGCCGTGCTGAAGAACCCGCCGCTGCTGATCCTCGATGAGGCGACGTCGGCACTGGATTCGGAATCCGAGGTGCTGGTTCAGGACGCGATTCACAACCTGATGCGCGGCCGCACCGTGCTGGTCATCGCGCACCGCTTTTCCACGATCAAGGACGCCAACCGCATCCTGGTCATGAACGAAGGCCGCGTCGCCGAGGCCGGTACCCACCAGGAGCTCATGAAGAATGACGGCGTCTACAAGCGCCTTTACGAGCTTCAATTCAAGGTCTAAAACGGCGATTTTAGGGCTATATTTAGTCCTTGCCTAGACTTATGGCTTTGGTATAATAATGCGCTTTAGAAGTCCCCCACGGACCGGTGTCGGTTCGGGCCCAGAGAATGCAAGGCTTCCGGGAGTTTTGGGATTCGGCTCGATGGAAGCGGGGAGAACGGTAATCGTGCTTAAGTTGTTCTAAATAAACAACTTACGCGTTCCCTGATAACACAAAAGGAGTGTCAAAGTGTCTAAAGAATTGATCCAAGGATTGCTCGAAGCCGGTTCGCATTTCGGTCACCAGACCAAGAAGTGGAACCCGAAAATGAAGCCTTATATTTTCGGCGAGAAGAACGGCATTTATATCGTCGATCTCGAAAAGACCGCCGAACTCATGATCAAGGCCTGCAATTTCATCCGTGGTATCGCCGCCCAGGGCCTCCCGGTCCTATACGTCGGCACCAAACCCCAAGCTCAGCTGGTCATTGAAGAAGAAGCCCGCCGCGGCGGCATGTTCTACGTCAACGCCCGTTGGCTCGGCGGCTGTCTGACCAACTTCCAAACCATCAAAGGCAGCATCAAGCGCTACAAAGAGCTGATCACGATGCGCACGGACGGCACGTTCGAAGCGCTGACGAAGAAAGAAGTCGCCGATCTCGAAAAAGAGATCACGAAGCACGAGAAGAACCTGATCGGCATCGCCGAAATGGGACGCCTTCCGGGCGCGATGTTCGTCATCGACGCGAAGAAGGAAGACATCGCGATCAAGGAAGCCAACCGCCTCGGCATCCCGGTCATCGCGATCGTGGACACGGACTCCGACCCCGACATGGTCCAGTACCCGATCCCGGCCAACGACGACGCGATCCGTTCGATCCGCCTCATCACGAAGGTTTTCACGGACAGCCTCATCGAAGGATTGCAGAAGCACAAGAGCCACCAGACCGAAGCTAAGCCGGAAGCCGCTTCCGAAGAAGCGGTCCTGTCGGAAAACCGCTAACATGTCCGGAGCGAATCCTGTGACTATCGGAGCCGATAAGGTGAAGGAACTGCGCGACCGCACCGGCGCAGGCATCATGGATTGCAAGGCCGCGCTGAAGGAAAACGGCGGCGACCTCGAGAAATCGATCGATTGGCTCCGTAAAAAGGGCATGGCCTCCGCCGCCAAGCGCGCGGGCCGCGACGCGAAGGAAGGCCTCATCACGATACAAATCGCCGGCAAGAAGGCCGTCATCGTCGAAGCCAACTGCGAGACCGATTTCGTCGCGAGGACAGAAGACTTCAAGAACCTGGCGGTTTTGGCCGCCCAGGAAGTCGCCGCGCACGGCGAAGCCGCCGTGTCGCAGGACAAAGTGTCCCAGCGTGTGGCCGAACTTTCCGGCAAGATCGGGGAGAAGATCCTGGTCCGCCGCGCGAAGATCGTGCAGGCAACCGGCACGCTGTTCAGCTACATCCATTCGAACCAGAAGCTCGGCGTGCTCATCGAGCTTTCCTCAGGCAAGCCCGAAACGCAGAAGAATCCGCAGTTCGAGTCGCTCGGCAAAGACCTGGCGATGCAGATCGCCGCGTCCAATCCTATCGGCTGCACCCGCGCCGAAGTGCCGGCCGCGCTCGTCGAGCGCGAGAAGGCCATCTTCCGCGAAGAGGTGAAAGGCAAGCCCGAGAACATTGTCGAAAAGATCGTGTCGGGCAAGCTCGATAAGTTCTATCAGACGCAGTGCCTGCTGGAACAGCCGTTCATCAAGGACGACAAGCAGACCGTCACGCAGCTTCTCGCCGAGACCGGCAAGAAGCTCGGCGACACCGTCGAAGTAAAGCAATTCGTCCGCTTCCAACTCGGGGAAAACGTTTCGGTCTAATGAAAAAGTTCAAGCGCGTCCTCTTAAAGCTGTCCGGCGAGGCCCTGCAGGGTAAGCAGGACTACGGCATCGATCCGGACATCGTCGAGGACATCGCGACGCAGCTGAAAGAA
>CAZCVC010000091.1:0-5858 GCA_964502045.1 uncultured Planctomycetia bacterium
CACGATCATTTATGACCGCGATTTTGATTATGACTATTTCGGGTTCAAGACGCTCGAAAAAGGGTACCTGCTCAAACTGAACGGCCAAGTCGCCGAGCGGCCGCAGCACATGCTGATGCGCGTTTCCGTCGGCATCCACCGCGACGACATCGATTCGGCGATCGAGACGTACAACCTTCTGTCGGGCCGCTGGTTCACGCACGCGACGCCGACGCTGTTCAACGCCGGCACGCCGAAGCCGCAGCTTTCCTCGTGCTTCCTGCTGACCATGCGCGATGATTCTATTGACGGCATCTACGACACGCTGAAGCAGTGCGCGAAGATCTCGCAGTCGGCCGGCGGCATCGGGCTCTCGATCCACAACATCCGCGCGACGGGCTCCTATATCCGCGGCTCCAACGGCACGTCCAACGGCATCGTGCCGATGCTGCGCGTGTTCAACGACACGGCGCGCTACGTCGACCAGGGCGGCGGCAAGCGCAAGGGCGCTTTCGCGATCTACATCGAGCCCTGGCACGCGGACGTTTACGAGTTTCTGGACTTAAGGAAGAACCACGGGAAGGAAGAGATGAAAGCGCGCGACCTTTTCTACGCGCTCTGGATCCCGGACATTTTCATGCGCCGCGTCGAGGAGAACGGCTCGTGGCCGCTGTTCTGCCCCAACGAGGCCAAGGGCCTGGCAGACACGTACGGCGAGGAATTCGAGGCGCTGTTCGAGAAATACGAGCGGGAAGGCAAGGCGCGCAAGGTCGTGAAGGCGCAGGAACTCTGGAGCGCCATCCTCGAATCGCAGATCGAGACCGGCACGCCGTACATGCTTTACAAGGACGCGGCGAACCGCAAGTCCAACCAGAAGAACCTCGGCACGATCAAGAGCTCCAACCTCTGCACCGAGATCATTGAGTACACGGCGCCCGACGAAGTGGCCGTCTGCAATCTCGCCTCGATCGCGCTGCCGCGCTTCATCAGCGAAGGGCAGATCGACCACCAGAAGCTCTACGAAGTCACCTATGTCGCGACGAAAAACCTGAACAAGATCATCGACGTCAATTACTACCCGGTCGAAGAAGCGCGCCGTTCCAACCTGAGGCACCGCCCGATAGGCATCGGTGTGCAGGGCCTGGCCGACGTGTTCATCCTGATGCGCATGCCGTTCGAGTCCGATGAGGCCCGCGCGCTGAACAAGGAAATATTCGAGACCCTTTATTTCGCCGCGATGAGCGCGTCGAAGGACCTGGCCAAGATCCACGGCCCGTACGAGACCTACCAGGGCTCGCCGGTGTCGCAGGGCATCTTCCAGTTCGACATGTGGAACGTCCAGCCGAGCGGGCGCTGGGACTGGAACGCGCTGAAGGCCGAAGTGAGGCAGCACGGCGTGCGCAATTCGCTGCTGCTCGCGCCGATGCCGACCGCCTCGACGTCACAGATTCTCGGCAACAACGAATGCATCGAGCCCTACACGTCCAACATCTACACGCGCCGCGTGCTTTCGGGCGAGTTCGTCGTCGTGAACAAGTATCTCTTGAAAGACCTCGTCGAGCTCGGCATCTGGAACAACCGGCTGAAAGACAAGATCGTCGGCCACAACGGCTCGATCCAGGGCATCGAGGAGATCCCGCAGAAGATCAAGGACATCTACAAGACGGTCTGGGAGATCAAACAGCGCTCGCTGATCGACATGGCCGCCGACCGCGGCGCGTTCATCTGCCAGTCGCAGTCGCTGAACTTGTTCGTGCAGGACGCCAATTTCGCGAAGCTGACGTCGATGCATTTCCACGGCTGGAAGCGGGGACTGAAGACCGGCATGTATTACCTGCGCACGAAGGCTGCCGTCGACGCGATCAAGTTCACGGTCGAAAAGGAAGAATCTCAGGCGCCAATGACATCCACGAGCGCCACGAAAGGCGTCGCCGATACGACGAAGGAAGAGCGCCTGGCCGATATCGCCTGTTCCCTCAATAATAAAGACGAATGTGAGGCCTGCGGAAGTTAAGATTTGCCCCCGGGGACTTGATGCGGTAATCTAGTCTTCGGGGGACCCTCCTTGTACAATAAAGAAGCGCTCGAGAGCATCATCAACGCGGTCGCGGACCCGATCTTCGTCAAGGACCGCAAGCACTGCTGGGTGCTCCTGAACGACGCCTGCTGCAAATTCATCGGCCATACCCGCGAAGAGCTGATCGGCAAGTCCGACTACGAATTTTTCCCGAAGGCTGAGGCCGACGTTTTCTGGGAAAAGGACGAAACCGTGTTCCGCACCGGCCGCGAAAATCTCAACGAAGAAAGTTTCACCGACGCCAACCGCATCCTCCACACGATCGTCACGAAAAAGAGCCTTTTCGTGGACTCGAAGAAAAACCAGTTCATCGTCGGCGTGATCCGCGACATCACGGACCTGAAGATCGCCAACGAGACGATGGTCCGGCAGAGCACGGAGCTGGCGCGCTCCGAGGCCGAGCGCGAGCATCTCGAATTTTTCGCGTACGTCGCGGCCCACGATCTGAGGGAGCCCTTGCAGCGCATCGTGGGTTTTTCCGAGCTCCTGAAGAACGCCTCCCATCAGAACCTTTCCGAAGACTCGAAAAAATACCTGCAGAAGATCCAGGACGGCGCGGGCCGCATGAGCGGCCTCATCGATGACCTCCTGCGTTTTTCGAAGGTCATCAAGCGCTCGGAGCTTTTCCGCCCGGTCGCGCTCTCCGAGGTCGTCGCGCGCCTGATGGAGGACCTCGAGCATCTGATCAAGCAGACCAACGCGCGCATCCAGGTGGACCCGCTGCCGATGGTGCAGGGCGACGAGTCGCAGCTCGGCCAGCTTTTCCAAAACCTGATCTCGAACGCGATCAAGTTCAAGAAGGCCGGCGAGCCGCCGGTGATCCATATCGAGAGCCGGCAGGCCGGCGGCGCGTTCTGGGAAGTCACGGTCGCCGATCAGGGCATCGGCTTCGACCCGAAATATTCGGAAAAGGTATTCCGCCCGTTCGAGCGCCTGCACAACCGCGAGCAGTACGACGGCAGCGGCGTGGGTCTTGCGATCTGCCAGAAGATCGTCACGTATCACGGCGGTAAGATCAGCGTACAAACACACCCTCAGGAAGGTTCCGTCTTTTCCATCCTTTTGCCTAGGCATTAAAATAGTCGGTTATTTTGTCTCTTTAAATACAATATAAGTCATTTATAATAATAGACTTATAAAATATAAATTTATTTAATAAGAAATGCTTATAATAGTCTATATCTTCATGTATAATTGACATATGACTCATCAGATATCAAGCGATATCAACGGTGTACCCGGTTCCCGGAAACGTTTTTCGATTCCCTGGCTGATTTTTTTTCTCCTCGGGCTCTCTCGTCCCGCCCCTAAACCCATCCCAATCACGCGCCGAAAGCCTTTCGGTAGGGGCTAACAAAATGCTTCCGCAGAATATCCACATCCTTTTGATCGAGGATGACCAGGATGACGTGATGTTATTCGAAAAAGTACTGCTTACGAAAGACGGCACCGGCCCTCATTTCATGCTGAAAACGGCGCCGTCGCTGGATCACGCGGTGCAATCGCTGCAGGAGACGCCGGCCGACGTGATCGTGCTGGACCTGGGCCTGCCCGGAAGCCGCGGCACCGAAACGCTGACGCTGCTGCAGAGGCAGGTGACCGAGATCCCGATCGTCGTGCTGACTTCGCTGGACAGCCCCGACCACGCGATCGAAGTCATCGCGCTGGGCGCTCAGGACTACCTCGTCAAAGGCGAGACCGACCACCAGCTTTTCCGCCGCACGATCCTTTACGCGATCGAGCGCCACAAGATCCGCCGCGAGCACGAGCGGCTCACCGAAGAACTGAAGATAGCCAACTCGCAGCTCGAAAAACTCGCGCTGCTGGATCCGCTGACGAACCTGCTGAACCGCCGCGGCCTGCAGGACGTCCTATCGCGGGAGATCGAAAAAGTCCACCGCAGCGGCACGGACCTGCTGGCGCTGATCCTGGATCTCGATAATTTCAAGGTCATCAACGACACGCTCGGCCACGCCGTCGGCGACGTCGCGCTGAAGGAGATCTCGCGTAAGCTCCTCGATTGCGTGCGCTCCTGCGACTACGTCGCGCGCATCGGCGGCGACGAGTTCATGGTAATCATGCCGCAGACGCGCACCGCCGAAGGCATGTTGGTCGCCGCGAAGATCCGGCGCGCGATATCGGGGTCACCGGTCACGCATTCATTCGAGGCGAAGTTCAACATCACGGCCAGCCTCGGCATGGTCGTCGTGACGCCTGACATCGTCGGCGTCGACGAGCTGATCGCCCGGACGCACCACGTGCTTTACAAGAGCAAGAACAGCGGCAAGAACCGCGTCTCCTACGACGACGACCACGCTGGCGCCGAGGAGAGGGACAACTTCACGAGCATCCTGGAAGCGCTGAAGAATTCGGATGACTACCACGTCGTGCGCCAGCCGATCATTTCGCTCGATGACAACACGGAGGTCGGCTACGAGTTCCTTAGCCGGTTCTCGGTGAAAGGGCTCGAGATGCCCGACGACTTTTTCCGCGCCTGCCAGGAGAACAACATCCTGACGCTCGTCGACCGCTACTGCCTGAAGAATTGCGTTCGCGCCGGCGGCGACCTGCCGGACAACGTCACGCAGCATATCAACGTGTTTCCGTCGACGATGATCGACATTCCGTCGCGCAGTTTTATGCAGGCATTTGAAAAAGTGGTAAACTATTCCAGATACTGCGTGGAGATCAGCGAGCAGCAGATCATCGGCGACCCGTCCTATCTGATCGAATCGGTGAGGAACCTGAAGCGCCTCGGCATTCGTATCGCGATCGACGACGTCGGGTTCGGCCGTAGCTGCCTGGAGAGCCTGATCCTGCTCGAGCCGGACATTGTGAAGATCGACAGGAAGTGGGTGAACAACATTACGAACAACACGCTTTTCCAGAAGTCGCTGAAAAAACTGATGAAAGTCTCCGATTCGCTCGGCGCCGTGCTCGTGGCCGAGGGCATCGAGACCGAAGAGGACGCCAATACGCTGAGGCAGATCGGCGTGCCGTTCGGCCAGGGATACTATTGGGGGAGGCCCGCTTAAGATGAAGGGTAAGAAGATCCTCGTCGTCGACGACGACAAGGATACCGTCGAAATGATCGAGAAGATGCTCGAGGCCGCCGACTACGAGGTGTTCACGGCCGAGAACGGCGCGCGCGCCGTCGAGAAGACGAACCAGCACCACATCGACCTGATCCTGCTGGACAACCGCATGCCGCTTTTTTCGGGCGTCTGGTACTGCAACGCGCTGAAACGCAAGCCCAATACAAAAAACATCCCGATCGTGCTCGTGTCGGGATCGCTCGACGACGAGACCAGGAATCGCGCCAAAGAGGCCGGCGCCTCGGACTTCCTGAAAAAGCCGTTTTTGACCGACGACCTTTTGAAGGTCGTCGCCAAGAACATCCTGAAATAAACCTTCCGGAAAGAAAAAACTAGGAGAGCGGGGCGAACGCGGCCTTGACGAGCGCCAGCAGCGGCGCCGGATAAATGCCCAGGATTAGGATCACTGCCGTCACCGCGTACTGGAACGCCTTCTGCGCGGCCGTGACTGCCATCGGCGCCTGGTCGACCGGCTTCTCGAGATACATTGCCTTCACGATCTTCAGGTAATAATAGAGCGACGTCACGACGTTCAGGATGCCGATGACGACGAGCCACAGGAGCCCCGACTTTACGCCCGCCCACAAGAGATAGAATTTCGCAAAAAATCCCGAGAGTGGCGGCACGCCCGCCAGCGACAACAGCGCGACCAGCATGCCGGCCGCCAGCACCGGCGATCTCTGCCCGAGCCCCGCGTATTCCCGGAT
>CAZCVC010000092.1:0-5810 GCA_964502045.1 uncultured Planctomycetia bacterium
GCTGATCGTCGCGAAAAAAAGCGCCTACCAGACCTATTTCAACGAGTACCAGGACCGCCCGCTGCGCCGCTTCGTGCGCCGCGGCGACAAGGCGCTCTTGCACATCCGCCGTTCGCATCACGTGCATTACGAGACGCTCGCGCACGTGAAGGCCATTCTCAAGAGAAGGAAGATATCGGCGCACACGTGCTTCCGCGGAGAATTTTTCGACCCGAAGAAATACGATCTCGTGATATCGGTCGGCGGCGACGGCTCGTTCCTCGAGGCCTCGCACCGGCTCGACCGGCAGATGATCCTCGGCGTGAATTCCGATAAAAAACACAGCGTCGGGAATTACTGCCGGGCCGACCGCGGCAATTTCGAAAAGCGTCTCGACGAAATCCTGAAAGGCCGCTTTCACGTGAAAAAACTGAACCGGCTCTGCGTCAAATTGAACGGAAAGACCCACGATTTTTTCCCGCTGAACGACGTCCTCGTCACGCACTCCTGTCCGGCCGCGATGAGCCATTACATCCTGAAGCTGGGCAGGACCGTCGAGCCGCAGAGAAGCTCCGGCCTGTGGATCTCCACGGCCGGCGGCTCCACCGGCGCCGCGCATTCGGCGGGCGGCAGGCTCCTGCCGCTGACTTCCCGGAAGATCCAGTACGTGCCGCGCGAGCTATTCGAAGGCCACGGACGCCGCTACCGCCTGAAGGGCGGCGTGCTTCGTGAAAAAGCGGCGCTGACCGTCGTTTCCCAGATGCAGGACGGGATGCTCTACCTCGACGGCGCCCATCACGCGCTTCCTTTCGAATACGGCGACAAGATCACGGTGACCGACGGCCCGCCGCTGTACGCCGTCGGCTTCGCCCGCTAAAAATTTTAGGAGAAAACATGCCCGCGCTTCCGATCATGGTGCTGACTCTCTGTATTTTCGTCCTCGGCTACCGCTATTACAGCGCGTTCCTGGCCGCGAAGGTCTTCTGCCTCGATCACGCCGCGAAAACGCCGGCGTTCACGCACCGCGACGGCCAGAATTATTACCCGATGTCGAAATGGATGCTCTTCGGCCATCATTTCGCCGCGATCTCGGGCGCGGGCCCGCTGATAGGACCCGTGCTGGCCGCGCAGTTCGGTTATCTGCCGGGCCTTCTTTGGATCATCGTCGGCGTCGTGCTCGGCGGCGCCGTGCAGGACTTTGTGATCCTCGTCGCCTCGACACGGAGGCAGGGGAGGTCTCTGGCCGAGATTGCCAAGGACGAGATCGGCAAGCCCGCCGGACTCGCCTGCGCGATCGCGATCCTTTTCATTGTCGTCGTCGCGCTGGCCGGGCTCGGGTTCGTGCTCGTGAACGCGTTGGCGGAAAGCCCGTGGGGCGCGTTCACGATCGCGATGAGCATTCCTATCGCGATGGTAATGGGCGTTTATATTTTCGGCAAACACCAGGGCGCGCACGCGGCCGTGCGTAACGCGTCCATCGTCGGCGTGATCTGCCTTTTGGCCGCCGTCGTTTTCGGAAAATTCGTCCCCGAAATTCCGTGGCTGAACCAGATTTTTCTGCTCGATAAAAAAGCCATCATCATCGCGATAGGCGTTTACGGTTTTTTCGCATCCACGCTGCCCGTGTGGCTCTTGCTTGCGCCGCGCGATTACCTGAGCTCGTTCATGAAACTCGGAGTGATCTTTCTCTTGATCGCGGGCATCTGTGTTGTGAACCCGCATCTCAAATTCCCGGCGCTGACGCCTTACATCCACGGAGGCGGCCCGATCGTGCCGGGCAAGGTCTGGCCGTTCTGTTTCATCACGATCATGTGCGGCGCGATCTCCGGATTTCACGCGCTCGTTTCCAGCGGCACGACCTCGAAAATGATTTCCGACGAATGCCACGCGCGCCCGATCGGCTACGGCTGCATGCTGCTGGAAGCGCTCGTCGCCGTCGTCTGCCTTCTGGCGGTCAGCTCGATGAACCCGGCCGACTATTACGCGATCAACACGCCGCCCGCCGTTTTTCAGACGCTGAACCTGACGACCGTGAATCTCGAGCACCTGACGGAGCAGGTCGGGGAGAAGTCTCTGGTCGGGCGCACCGGCGGCGCCGTCTCTCTGGCCGTCGGCATGGCACAGATCTTCAGCGCGATCCCGGGCCTCGGTCAATTCATGAAATACTGGTACCACTTCGCGATCATGTTCGAGGCGCTTTTCATCCTCACCACGATCGACGCGGGCACGCGCATCGGCCGTTTCATTCTGCAGGAATTGCTCGGAAAAATTTACAACCCGTTCGCGAAACAAGACTGGCTCCCGGGCAACGTCCTGTCGAGCGCCGCCATCGTTTTTTCGTGGGCGTTCCTGATCTGGAACGCGTCCATCAGCACGATATGGCCGATGTTCGGCATCGCCAACCAATTGCTCGCCGCGATCGCGCTCTCGATCGGCGCGGCGATCCTGGTCTCGATGGGAAAGAAAAAATACCTCTGGACCGTGCTGGTGCCGATGGTGTTCGTGCTGGTCACGACGCTGGCGGCCGCGTACGGCATGGTCCGGCACCATTACTGGCCGAAAACGGCGACGCCGTTCATCATCCGGCTCAATATTCTTCTGATCATCGTGATGGCCGGCTCGTCGCTGTTCATCGTCGCGAGCTCCGCGCGGACATGGTTCGGCGCTGCCCGGAAATCCGGCTGATCTCCCTGCGATCTATGCTAAAATAATTGGAGTGATTTCCCGGGAGAAAGCATGAAAAAAGTCCTGATTTTCCTCGTGGTCCTGATCGTCCTCGTCGTCGGGGGCGCCGCGGTGTTTCTCGCGACGTTCGATGCCGACCGCTACAAGGGCGTTATCATCGAAACCCTTGAAAAGAGCCTCGGCGAAAAAGTCTCCATCGGCCACATCGGGCTCGGGTGGCGCGGGGGCCTCGCGTTCGAGATCTCGAACCTCGCCATTTCGCCGGATGAGCTCGCCCAGCGGACACCCGGCATCAAGCTGGAGAGCGCTTCCGCGCAGATACGCTTACTTCCCCTTCTAAAAAAAGACGTGCAGATCACCTCGTTCCGGCTCGACCGGCCTTCCATCAAGGCCGAGCGTCTGTCCGACGGCACGCTGCTCCTCGGCGGCATCGATTTTTCCAAAAAAACGGGATCCGCGCCGGCCCCGGGCGGAGCCGCCGGCGGCGCCGAAAAAACACCGTTCAAGTTTTCCGTCGATTCGATCCGCATCCGCGACGGGAATTTTGCGTTCATCGACCGCACCGGCGCGCTGGCGGCCCCGGTCGAGGTGAACGACCTCGACTTGGACGTGAAAAACTTTTCGCTGACCGAGCCGTTCTCGTTCGAAGCGGCCGCGTCGGTGTTCGGCCGCGGGCAGAACGTGAAGCTCTCGGGCCGCGCCCGCATCGGTAAAGACGGCGCGGCGACCCAGATCGAAAATTTCGTCGTGCGCACGGACTTAAGCGAACTCGACACGGCCAAGCTCTCGGCGCTGCTGCCGGCGCTGCGGGAGCTTAAGAGCCGGCCCGAAGGTCTTTTGACCGCGGAAGTCGAGTATCTCGAACTCGCCCCCGGCGCTCTCGCGACGGCCAAAGGCCGCATGACTCTGAAAAAAGGGAAGCTCGCGTTCGCCGCGATGGAGTCGCCGGTCGAGGATATCGACCTGGCCGCCTCGTTCGCTCACTATGAAGCGGTCGTCGATCATCTTTCGGCCCGGACCGCCGGCGGACAGATCAAGCTTGCCGGCAAAGTCTCCGGGCTCGACGCGGATCCGGTGCTGACCCTCCGCGGCTCGGCCGCCGGGCTTTCGCTGGCCGAACTCGTCCGGGCCGCGAACCCCGACGCGCCGCAGCTGAACGGTCACGTCAACGTCGACTTCGAAGGCCAGGCGCAGGGCCTCGCCTGGCAAAGCATCTCGCGCACGCTGAATGGCCGCGCGCGTGTGCGCATGGACGATGGCGTGCTGCTCAACTACAACCTTCTGCGCGAGCTAATCTCGAAGATATCGATGATCCCGGGGGCCGAAAGCGCGTTTCAGACCAATTTCCCGCAGATCTACCAGCAGCGCATGAACGAAAGAAGCACGGTGCTGAGGCCGCTCGACCTGCAGGCGCGGATCGTGAACGGCATTTTCGTGTTTCAGGAATTGCGCATCGACACGGACTACGCGCTGATCAACGGCGCGGGACAGGTAGGCCTCGACCGCCGCCTCGACGTGCGCGCCAACCTCATCGTGAACCAGGAGATCTCGCGGGCCGCCGCGGGCGCGTTCAACCCGGTGCAGCTCTTGTTCAATAATGCCGGCGAGATCGTGATCCCGCTCACGATGCAGGGCATGCTGCCCCAGATCCGAGTGCTGCCGGACACGCAGTACGTCGCCCAGAAACTGCTGTCGGGCAAGGCGCAGGAGTTTATCCAGGGCTTCGTGAACGACCCGTCCAAACTCGGCAACATCGAAGACATTCTAAAGAAAAACCTGAAAAACATCATCTGAGGAAGACCATGAACGGTTTCAAAAGTGCCGCGCTCGCGGCGCTTCTTTTCGTTTTTGCCGTCCCGACGGCTGCGGCCGCGAACGACGACGATCAACCGCTTCCGGTCTACGGTTCCAAGCCTGTCAAATACGGGCTTTTTGCCGAGGAGCTGATCTCCGCGCAGGAGCTGCACGAGCTCCAACAGCTCGGCGGCACCGTCGTGATCCTCGACGCCCGCGGCAAGCAGGACTACGAGTTCGCGCACATCAAAGGCGCCGTGCTGCCGCTGACGCAAGGCTTTTACGAAAAAGAGGAGCTTTACCGCCGAGGCGTCGTGAAAAGCGCACCGGACCGCGAGATCGATCTGAAGGACGCGATGAAAAAATTCGCCAAGGACACGCCGATCGTCACGTACTGCAACGTCGACTGCCAGGCCAGCGCCGTGCTGGTGATCCAGCTGAAGCAGATGGGATTCAAGAACGTCCGCGCGATGGCCGACGGCTTCCAGGTCTGGCAGCAGGCCGGCTATCCGGTGGCGGGCAATGCCGGGGCTTAGAAGAGAAGTCGTCATCCTCGAGCACGCCGCCGCCGAAAAGGCCGGCACCATCCTCGGCTTCCTGAAAAAAGGAAAGATCCCGTACCGCGAAGTCCCTCTGTTCAAAAAAGGCGCGAAATTCCCGCCGCTTTCGGGCGTGCGTGCGCTCATCGTGATGGGCGGCCCGATGAACGTCTATGAAGAAAAAAAATTCCCGTTCCTCAAAATTGAAAACGCGTACATCCGGCAGGCCGTGAAAAGAGGCGTCCCGTATCTCGGTGTCTGCCTCGGCTCGCAGCTTCTTGCGAAAGCGCTCGGCGCGAAAGTCTACAAGGCGAAAAAACCCGAGGTGGGGTGGGGCGACGTGCGTTTTTCGGCACCGGCGCGCAAGGACGCGCTGTTCGGACCGCTGAACCAGAAAAGATTACGCGTTCTTCAGTGGCACGAAGACACCTTCCATCTTCCGCGTGGCGCAAAACATTTGGCGTCGAGCAAGATCGTGAAAAATCAGGCTTACGTTTGCGGCGGAAAATTTTACGGTTTTCAGTTTCACGTGGAAGTGGACCGCTCGATGCTGGCGATGTGGTTTAAAAAACACGCCGATAAAAAGAAGATACTCTTCGAGCACGCGCGTTATAAGAAGAAGCTCAATGCCATGACGAAAGGCATTTACACACGCTTTTTCGGTTTACCCTATTATTCAGTCGGAGGATATTGATTTGCATTTGTTTCAGGCGATGGGGAAGTCTATCGAAAGTTCTATTGTTGGTGTTAAGGCGCGGGCTGTTGGTTCGATTGAGATGGCCTATTTGATTGATCTTTTGGTTCGGCATCATG
>CAZCVC010000093.1:0-5795 GCA_964502045.1 uncultured Planctomycetia bacterium
CGGCGGCGTGCCCGACATCCGCCAGCTCTATTTCCGTCCGGTAGCGAAATTCAACCCCTACGCGACGCCCCTCAAGGGCGTTTACCTCTGCTCAGCCTCCACGCCTCCCGGCGGGGGCGTGCACGGCATGGGCGGTTATCATGCCGCCAAGTCCGCTTTAAGTCGCTTATTTAAATAGTGTCATAGTAATCAAATCTGAGTAATAGTTCTATTAATATTAAAAATTTTAATTGATATAAAAACAATTGACGCAAAACGTCCTTCTTGTTAATATCACGTCAGTTGTATCTTAAACTACAACCGAGATAACCTACATTATGCCGCGGAAAGGGGTGAACAAACCTAAAGGCTCCAAGGTTATCGGGCCGTAAAACGCCTACTCTAAAAGCTCTACCCTAAAATCGAAAATAAAAGTAGTCCAAGGAGATTTACAAATGAAGCAATTCAAAGCGTTATTTGTTCTGGCGCTTGCGGTCCTCGTGACTGCCCCTGCATTTGCGGAAACGCAGAATGTCAAGGTCAGCGGATCCATCGACCAGTACGCGTTCTACCGCAGCAACTACGACCTGCTTGATAACAACGATGCTAGCGTTATCGCGCAGGGCAGCGCTGTTCCGTCGCAGGGCAACTTGACGCCTACGACCACGAGCCGTTCGGAGGTTGATGAATACCTCCGTACGAACACTCAGGTCGAGATCGCAGCTGACCTCACGGACAACGTCTCCACGGTGATCAACCTGGTCAACGAGAGACATTGGGAAAATGGTTCCAACACGAACGAATTCGACGTGGTCCTTGATCTCGCGTACGTTCAGATGAAGGAGATCTTTTATTCTCCTCTCACACTGACGTTCGGTCGTCAGGACCTCTGGTTCGGCCGTGGTTTCATCATCGGCAACAACAACCGCGCTTGGGACAACCAAGCCGTTACGCAGGCTGATGAATATTCCACGACGACCGCGTTCGACGCAGTCCGTGCGACCCTCGACTTCAACCCGTGGACCCTCGACTTCGTTTATTCGAAGATCGTCGAAGGTTCCGCGAACCCTGAAGATGATGTGGACCTGTACATCGCGAACGTGAACTATAAGTTCGCGGAGTACAATGCGGTTGCCGAAGCTTACTACGTCGGTGAGTATGATCGTTCCGCGCTGGTCGGTGCAGCATCCGTCGGTACGAGGATGAATGACACGAACACCCTCGGTGGCCGTGTTCAGTTTGACCCGATCTCGCAGATCACGCTCGGCGCTGAACTGGCTTACCAGTTCGGTGAATACAGCACCGCCGCGACCGCAGCGACTCCTCGCCGCGACCGTGAAGCTTGGGGCGGTAACGTGTTCGGAACGTATCGCTGGGACAACACATGGAAACCGGAATTGACCGTTGAATACGTGTTCATGTCGGGTGAAAGCGATCTGACGAGCACGACGGCCGAATACGGCGCGTGGAACAGCTTGTACCGTGGCAAATACTGGACCGCTTATGCGGATTTCCGTGAATTCGTCTATGCGACGTCTGACGCGGTTGACCAGTCTGCCCGTACAAACCAGCAGTTCGTTCAGGTCAAAGGTTCGCTGAAGCCGCTCGAGGATCTCTTGCTCGAAGCTTCCTTCACGTACCTCTGGACTGAGTCTGACGTCCACGTGACTCCTTCGGTTCTCAGCAGCGCAGTCCGCGCGGATGAGATCGGTTGGGAAATTGACCTGCAGACCACCTACGATTATACCGAAGACGTTTCTTTCGGTCTGCTCGTGGGCTGGTTCGTGCCGGGTGACTTCTACAACGCTCCTGACGATGCGACCGCGGCTGATGTCGTTGGTTCTGTCAAGGTGACGTTCTAAGAAGATAGTTCAGTAAGAAAACCCCGTTTATGAGAAATCATAAACGGGGTTTTTCTTTGTCCGGGATCCGCAAGAATAACGCCCGGGCCCGTTTTTGCTTGTCAGGAGCCGTTCTGTTATAATGTCGCGGCTATCAAAAGGAAGCTCCTAAACCGTGGAAAAGCCCGAAAATAACAAGAAGAATCAGAAAAAAAACACCCAGGAATGGTTCCCCGGACCCATTCTTCTCTGGGTTTTCCTGCTCCTGAGCGTGCTCTATTTCATGCACCTGGGCTCGATGCCGCCGGAGAAGACCAGCCGCCAGTTCACGTACGGTGAGTTTTATTCGCTGCTGGCCACCAACGAGTTGAACCCTCTCATCAAGACGGCCGTACGCGTCGCCAACGAGCTCACCGGCGACCTCGCGTCGGGCGAAAAATACCGCGTGACGCTGCCCGAGCAGGACCCGGACCTCGAGCGTCTGCTGCGGCAGAACGTGAAAAATTACGAAATACGCGCCGAAAAAACATTCTGGGCACAGCTTCTTTACGCCATTATCGGGCCTGTCATCCTCGTGGGGCTCCTGTGGTTCCTTTCCTACCGCGGCAGCGGGGCGGCGGGCGGCGGGCGCATCATGGCGTTCGGGCGCTCGAAGGCCAAGCTTTCGACGAACGTGAAGATCACGTTCAAGGACGTAGCCGGCGTCGAAGAGGCGAAAGAGGAATTGAAGGAAATCATCGAATTTTTGAAAGACCCTAAGAAATTTCAACGCCTCGGCGGAAAGATCCCGAAAGGCGTGCTGCTCATGGGGCCTCCGGGCACCGGCAAGACGCTGCTCGCCAAGGCCGTCTCCGGCGAAGCGGACGTGCCGTTCTTCAGCATCTCGGGCTCGGACTTCGTAGAAATGTTCGTCGGCGTGGGCGCCTCGCGCGTGCGCGACCTGTTCGACCAGGCCAAGCGCAGCGTCAAGCAGACGGGGCGCGGCTGCATCCTTTTCATCGACGAGATCGACGCGGTGGGCCGCCAGCGCTTTGCCGGCATCGGCGGCGGGCACGACGAGCGCGAACAGACGCTCAACGCGCTGCTCGTCGAAATGGACGGCTTCAACACGAGCGAGTCCATCATCCTGATCGCGGCGACGAACCGCCCCGACGTGCTCGACTCGGCGCTGCTGCGTCCGGGCCGCTTCGACCGCCAGGTCGTCGTGCCGCTTCCGGACGTCATCGGCCGCGAGGCGATCCTGAAAGTCCATGCGGCCAACGTGAAGCTGGATCCGGCCGTGGATCTGAAGCTCGTCGCCAAGCAAACGACCTACTTTTCGGGCGCGGACCTCGCGAATCTCGTGAACGAGGCAGCCTTGCTGGCCGCGCGCATGAATAAAGAGAGCGTCGGCATGATAGAGCTGCAGGAGTCGACCGAGCGCGTGATGGCGGGCCCGCAGCGCAAGTCCAAAAAAGTTTCCGAGCGCGAAAAGAAGATCGTCGCGTACCACGAATCCGGCCATGCGCTGGTGGGGCTGCTGACGCCCAACGCGGACCCACTTCACAAGATCACGATCATTCCACGCGGCATGGCCGGCGGTTACACAGTGGCCCTGCCGGACGAGGACCGTACGCTGCACAGCCTCAAGTATTTCGAGGCCCGCCTGCCGATGATCATGGGCGGCCGCGTGGCCGAGGAGCTCATATTTGGCGACGTCACGACGGGCGCCCACGATGATCTTCGGAAGGCCACGGAGCTGGCGCGCGCCATGGTCTGCAACTACGGCATGAGCCAGAAGCTCGGCCCGATCATTTTCGGGAAAGACGGCGGCGAAGTGTTCCTGGGCAGGGACTTCGGCGAGCAAAGGAACTATTCCGACGAGACGGCGCGTCTCATCGACTCCGAGATCAAGCGGATCCTGCAGGAAGCTTACGAAAAAGCCCGAAAGATCCTCACCGAGCAGCGCGACAAGCTCGAAATGCTCGCCCAAAAGCTTCTTGAGAAGGAAACTTTGGACGGAGCCGAGGTGCGCGTGATGCTGTCGCTGCCCGAGTTCCCGAACGCCGGCGCCTCGCTGGTCTAGAGGGATGCCCGAAAGCTTTTTCCGAAGACCCGAATACGACCTGACCTTCCGCGGCAAGACCCTAAAACTCGGCCGAGAGACGAAGCTGATGGCCGTTCTAAACGTCACCCCCGATTCCTTCAGCGATGGCGGCCGCTTCTTCGACCCGGGCCGCGCCGCGGCGCAGGCCTGGCGCTTCGAAGCCGAAGGCGCACATATCCTCGACATCGGCGGCGAATCGACCCGACCCGGCTCCCGTCCCGTCAGCGCGAGAGAGGAGATACGCCGCATCCGTCCCGTCCTCAAGCGCATTTCTCGCGAGATCCGAATCCCGATCTCCGTTGATACTTACAAATATGACGTCGCTGCGATGGCGCTCGACGAGGGCGCATCGCTGATCAATGACATTTACGGCCTGCGCGGCAATCGCCGGCTCGCGCGGCTCATCTCCCGACAGGGGGCCGGCGCGGTCCTGATGCACATGCGCGGCACGCCGGCAACCATGCAGAAAAACCCCTCCTACCGGAACCTGTTCGCTGAAATTTTGGCGTCTCTGCGCCGGTCCGTGGAGCTCGCGCTGTCCTGCGGCATGCGGCGCTCGAACCTCGTCCTCGATCCGGGGTTCGGTTTCGGCAAAACCGCCGGGCAAAACCTGGAGATGCTCTCCGGACTGCGCCATTTTTCGAAATTGAAACTGCCGGTACTCGCCGGCCTTTCCCGTAAATCGTTCATAGGGCATCTTTTGGCGCCCTTCGCGGGAGGGCAGGCGCCTGCGCCCGACGGGCGTCTCTATGGGTCTTTGGCCGCCGCCGCTGCGGCGCTCGAGCGCGGCGCCCACATTCTGAGAGTGCATGAAGTATTGCCTCATAAGCATTTGGCGGTTATGATGGATGCAATGATGGACCCGGAGAAAAAATAGTGCCCGATTTTATGCATCTACTGCAGCAGAACTGGAAAGCGTTCGCCGAAATTTCGGCGTTCTGGTTCGTGTTCTACCTGCTGCTCGTCTACATCAAGGACAGCGGCATGATGCAGGCCCTGAAAGGGCTCGTGCTGCTCATCATTTTTTTCTTCATCGCCGAATTCCTCGGGCTGAAAAGCATCCGCTGGATCTTTTCCTACCTTTTCCAAATTTCCATCATCGGGTTCCTGATCATTTTTCAGCCCGAGCTGCGCCGGGGCCTGGCGCGCATCGGGCAAAGTCCGCTGTTCAAGAGCTTCGTCAAAGAGGAGAAAGTCGCCGACGAGATCGTGCGAGCCGTCACGTCGATGTCGAAGAACCGCATCGGCGCGCTGATCGCGGTTGAACGCGAGGTGAGCCTGAAGCCGCAGATCGAGAGCGGCATCCTGCTCGACGGCGTGATGTCGTCGGAGCTGCTGATCACGATCTTCATGCCGAACACGCCGTTCCATGACGGCGGCGTCATCGTGCAGGGCAACCGCGTCGTGGCCGTCGGCTGCCTGTTTCCGCTGTCGCAGTCGAAAACGCTTTCGAAGGCGCTTGGCATGCGCCACCGCGCGGCGCTCGGCATGAGCGAGGAAGCCGACGCGCTCGTGATCGTCGTCTCGGAAGAAAGCGGCGCGATCTCGCTGATGAACGGCGGCAAAGTGTTCCACGGCGTCGATCCCGATAAGCTGAAAGAGCAGATCCACGCGGTCAGCCGGCCGCGAAAAGACGGCGACGCAGCCGTGCCAGTGGAGGCCCTATGAAACTCCTGAAAGGCACGTTCCTGCTGAAGGCTGCGGCGTTGGCGATGGCGGTCGCCACCTATTTCTATATTCATCACGAGATCGAAAAAGACGAAAAAAAGAGCACGACGGACGCATCCTACCGGCTCATCAAGCTGACGGCCAAAAGTCTGCCGGTCAAGGTCCGCCTCGAGACGCAGCCTCCCGATGGTTACCGCATCATTGAGGACGGCATCATCGTG
>CAZCVC010000094.1:0-5774 GCA_964502045.1 uncultured Planctomycetia bacterium
TGACGATGATCCAATCCAATTCCGCGACCGGCATCGCCGGCACGCTGCTGGCGCTGGCCGCGAGGACCGACACGACGTCCGCGCTCGCAAAATTCAAGCTGCCGGTGCTGATCCTCGTCGGCGCCGAAGACAAGCTGACGCCGCTTTCGGCGTCCGAGGCGATGGCGAAGCTGATCCCGCAGGCTATCCTGCATGGGATCGAACGTGCCGCGCACCTCTCGAATCTCGAAAATCCCGCCGTGTTCAACGAGAAGCTTTCGACGTTTCTCACCTCGCTTAAAAAACCCTAAACCGTCCCGATCTTTGGTAAAATCGCGGGACGTATGAGCGACCAAAAACCCCGCAAAACCGTTCTGATTACCGGCGCCTCCAGCGGTATAGGCCTCGAACTCGCAAAACTGTTCGCCGAGGGCGGCCACGACCTCGTGCTCGTCGCGCGCTCGAAGGAAAAGCTCGAAAGCCTGGCTTCGGAGCTCTCCGTCCGGCACGGCATCTCCGCGAAAGTCATGGTCCAGGACCTGGCTGTCGTAGAAAATTGCCGCCATCTTTATGACGCGCTGAAGCGGCAGGGCGTGCGCGTCGACGTCCTCGTCAACAACGCCGGATTCGGCGGATACGGCGATTTCCGGGGCACGGACCTCGAGCACGAAACGCGCATGATGAACCTGAACATGGTTTCGCTCGTGCATTTGACCAAATTGTTCCTAGCGGATATGATACAAAACGGACGGGGCGCCGTGCTGAACGTCGCCTCGACCGCGGCGTTCCAGCCGGGTCCGCTGATGTCTATTTATTACGCGACGAAGTCGTTCGTGCTTTCGTTTAGCGAGGCGCTCTCCAACGAGACACGCGGGACAGGCGTCACCGTCACGGCGCTTTGCCCGGGCCCCACGAACACGAATTTCCGCGAAGCGGCCGGCATGAAAAAGTCGATGCTGTTCAGCAAGCACCTGAACGTGTCCGTCGAAACGGTGGCGCGCGCGGGTTATGAAGGCTTGAAGCGAGGCAGGACGATAGTGATCCCGGGTTTCAAAAACCGTTTGATCGTGCAGCTTTTACGCGTTTTCCCGCGCAATTTCGTCACAAATTCCGTCCGCAAAGTCCAAGAAGCCCGAAGGGACTAAAAAGTTTTTAGGAGAGGTGGCAGAGAGGCCGATTGCAGTCGCCTGCTAAGTGACTAACCGGGTAAAACTGGTTCTAGGGTTCGAATCCCTACCTCTCCGCAGGTTTCTACGCGGGATATTATGCGCGACTCATCGACTGACCGTAACGTCTTCTCCGATTCGATTCTCACGTCCGCGTGGTTGGCGGCCGGGAGGGGAATGGGATTCTTCGTTCCGGTCTTCGTCGCTCTTTTTTTCGGAGCCGACCGCAGTACGGACGCCTTTTTTTTCGCCTATTCGTTGGTCGTCATCGGAACGGTGGTTTTCGCGAAGGCGCCGGAGCTGGCGCTTTTGCCTTTCATCGCCGAGCGTGCCTGGGATCCGGACGAGACACGCGCGTTTTTGAACCGGTGGGCGTCGGTTGCGACGGTCACGGCCACGGCGGTCTGGATGGCCGCTTCGTTTTTATTGGCGCCTTTCCTGGAGGCGTCGACGCATCTGGATGCCGGGACGATCCGGGAGACCGTGGGTCTTTTTCGCATCGGGTTTGCCGCGGTGCTTTTCTCCGTCGGATCGTCGACGGTCTCCGCTTATCTTAATTTCCGGAAGGATTTCGGACCGACGGCCGCGTTGGCCGTCCTGCGTCCGGCCACCGCGGTCCTCGCGGTGTTTTTTTTCGGCCGGCGGTTTGGTCTCGCGGCCTTGATGTGCGGTTATGTGGCCGGTGAGGTTTTCACGCTCGCCTGTCTGACGGCGCGCGCGCAGGCGCGGTGGGGTTATGCGGTCGCTCCCGCATTTCGGAGGCATCCCGGCGTCCGGCTGTTCGCGGTAACGGCTTTCTTTCAGGTGGCCAGTACGTCGACGACGTCGCTGATCCCCGTCGTCGAACAGGCTTTCGCGTCCAGGTTCGGCGAAGGAGGGGTGACGCTGCTGAACTACGGGACGCTGGTTTTTTCGGGGGTGACGGCGGCGGTGATCACCGGTTTCGCGACCGTGTTGGGTTCTTACTGGGCGAACGATTATCAGGGATCCCGGAACCGGTCCTCGCTCCGGGGATCCGCGGCCGCGGCCGCCCGGAAGAGTTTTCTTTTTACGATCCCGTTTTGCGCGCTTTTTTATCTGATCCGACAGCCGCTTGCGAACGTCTTGGCGCCTCACGTTAAATTTCCATTGGAGGCCCCGGTCCATCTGGCCGGTCTCTATCTATGGGCGCTGGTTCCCGTGGCTCCGGCGGCCATCCTGATCCGTTATTTTCTGATCGAAAAGAGGACGGCGACGCTTTGTTTTATTTCATTGGTGCAGCTGGTTATTTGCGCGGCGGCCAACCGTTTTTACGCCGGCGGCGCCGGTTTGGAGGGGATCGCTTGGGCGGCTTTAACGCACTACGCCGTCGCGGCCGCGTTGATCGTCGCCGCATTTGCGGCCGGAAGGGGAGGCCGGCGATGATTTATCCTCGTGGTATTCGTCCTCGATGTTGACGGACCAGATATTGTCTTTGGTCTTCACGCCGGCGGCGATGTTTTCGACCGCGGCCATCGCGGTGAGCATCGAGTGGTCCTGGTTGTTGTACCGGTGCATGCCGTTACGGCCGATGAGGAAAAGGTTTTCGATGCCGTCGGTGTATTCGCGTATCTCCGGAAACCGGCTGTAGGTCCCGAAGTAGGCGGGGTACGTTTTCTGCATCCGGACGACCGTCCCGTCCAGGAAGTCTTCCTCCGACGCCATGCCCATTTTCACAAGTTCACGGACGGCGAACCGCAGGATGTCCGCGTCTTTGCGCTCCCAGAACTCGTCTCCTTCCTGGCAAAAATACTCCATCCCGATCCAAACGGTCTCAGGGTCGCGCACCAGGTACGGGCTCCAATTATTGAAGATCTGCAGGCGGCCGACTTTGACGTCTCTTTCCTGAATGTAAATCCAGTTGTCCGGAGGCCTGTTTCCCGTCTCATTCGCCCCGCCGATCCGCATGCGTTTCAGCAAGACGCCGACGGTGATGAAGTCCCGGTAAATAAGGCCGTCCGCCGCCTCGCGCACGGGGGCGGGAACCGGCTCGCCGATGGACCGGATCAGGTCTTTGACCGGCATCGTTGAAATCAGATAGTCGCATTCCACGCGCAACGTCCGGCCCGTGGATGCGTCCTCGAATTCCACCGCCGTCACCCGGCCGTTTTCGACGAAAGTGCGCGCGAGCCTGTGTCTGAGCTGGATCGTTCCGCCTCGTTCGACGACGATGCGCGCCGCCTCGTTCCACATCTGACCGGGACCGAATTTAGGATACATGAAGCGTTCGATCAGGCTCGTCGGCGTATTGCGCGGGGTCTCTCTGCGGAGCAGCCCTTTGACCTGGTTCAGCAGGGCTTTTTGCAGCGACAGGCTCTTGATGCGCTGGGCGCCCCAGTCGGCGCGGATCCTGTCGCACGGGACGCCCCATACCTTTTCAGTGTATGAGCGGAAGAACGTAAGATAAAGTTCGGTGCCGAACCTGTTGATCAGAAAGTCGCGTAGCGACGCCTCGGGCCGGATCGGGAAGAGCCGGGCGCGCAGATAGCTGACGATGATGCGCGCGGATTTCATGAAACCGAGATCCGCCAGCGTCTTGATCCCCAGAGACAGCGGATAATCGAAGAATTTTCTCAGGAAGTAAATTCTGGAACGCCTTTCGCGCACCAGCATCACCTTATCCGTTTTTTCGGGATCCGGCCCGTCGTTTTTTCTCGGCACGGACATTTTATTCCGCTGGTAGGTCAATTCCGTCGAAGTGTCCGCTGCGGCCCCTCCCTGGAGCGGGAGGATCTTCGTCCACCACGCGACGACGCGATCGGATTTCGAGAAGAAGCGGTGTCCGCCGATGTCCATCTTATTGCCTTTATAGTCGACGGTACGGCTGATGCCGCCGATCTCGGACGACATCTCGAAGACGAGCGGGAGGACGTCGGTCTTTTCCAAAAGCTCATAGGCGGCCGTCAATCCCGCCGGGCCCGCGCCCACGATCACCGCGATTTTACGCCGCATGCCGCCGCCTTCCCGAAAAAAGAACGTGGATCGAACCTGCCGCGATACCAGCGCCCATCACGAGATGGTCGAAAAACGTCACCGGAAGCGAAGCGGCTGCGAACAAGAATCCGCGTTCGGCGGCCATGAATGCAAGGAACCTCGCGTTCAGCAAGAACCAGACGGCGCCCAGCGCGGCGGCGAAGCGGCCGTCGATCCCGGCAAGCGTCAGAGCGGCGGCGAAGACAATGAGCGGCGCGAGCGCGACACTGGCCAGTTGCCAGCGCGGCGAATGAAAATAACCACCACTGTCTTTTCCCAGGAATTTCCAGCCGCGGCGTTTCCAGAAAATTTCGGCCCAATCGAAGGGCACCTTGAAATCATTGCTTACCCAAGAGACAAAATCGTATCGTTTTAAATGGACGACCTCGAGCGTGCGGACGAAAGCGACGTGAGCGCCCCGCTCCGACAGCGATGCGCCCGTCGCCGTGTCCTCGGTCTTCGACATCGCTGTGTACGGGATGGCCGCGCGGCGGCGTACGGCATGGATCGACCCGTAAATGAAATGCACCCGGTCGGGGAGCTGGTCGAAGATGAAATGCATGTAAAGGTTCTTGTACTGGCTGAAAAATTCGGGATACGGATGTTCTTTGGAAAGCTTTCCGGAAAGCGCGTCGACTTCGGGATGGCGTTCGAAATAATCCGCAACTTGTCCGAGCGTGCCGGGAGCGACGAGGCAATCGGAGTCGATATAGACGAGGATGGAGCCTGCGGCCCGCGCGGCCCCGCTGTTTCGCGCGGGGCCGGTGCCCTGGTTTTTTGCGTGGACGACGACGTCGTCGGCGAAGCGCCGCGCGACGTCCGCACTGCCGTCGCTGCTCGCGTCGTCGACGACGATCAGCTCATAATCGCGTAACGCCGATCCGCGGATGCGCGTGAGGCACGCCTCGAGCGTCCGGCTGTTGTACGTCGGAACGATCACGGAGAGGAGAGGCATCGGTCCTTTCGAAGGAACAGGCTGTCCTGTTGAAGCGGCGCTCCGCTTTTGGGACCGTGAAATTGGCCGACGCTTCCCGCGTAGGCGAAGCCGTACCCGTTCAGCGTTTCGTGCACGGCGCCGAAAAGAGGCTGTCCTTTGTAAAGTTCGACGAACGAAGTTTCGATGATGATCGCCTGGACGCGCGCAAGCGTGCGGACGCCGCCGCGCAGCACGCGCTCTTCGGCACCCTGCACGTCGATCTTGAGCAGGATCCCGTCTTTCAGCGGAAGGTCCTTCATGGCGGCATCGAGCGTGGTCACGCGGACGGTCTCTTTGGCCTGCAATTCGGTGCCCTCGAATTCCCTGCAATGCGCCGGCGTCATTTGCAGCAGCGAAGAACTGGGGGCGTAACGGCTTCGATAAAAATCGGCTTCGCCCTCGACGTCCGACAGAGCCGATTTGAATGCGCGGAAGGCGGCATCTTTTTTGAAACGTTCGGCGAGCCGGTGATGGCAATCGCTCAACGGTTCGAACGCGTAGATCGTCGCCGCCGGAAAGAGCCGTCTGAGCCAAACCGTAAAATCACCTGTATGCGCGCCGACATCGATCACCGTTTCGATGCGCAAGGCTGCGAACCAGCGGTTCGTTTCCGTTTCACCCGGACGAAATCGGCTCCGCGAGACCAGAATGCCTTCCGGCGT
>CAZCVC010000095.1:0-5752 GCA_964502045.1 uncultured Planctomycetia bacterium
AACGGGATGTCGATCGCGATGCCGACGCCCTTCTTTTCGCCGTGCGAGATCATGCGTGTACGCTGGCGGAACGCAACGAACTGGATGAAATAATAATACTCGAGCATGTCTTTGCGCGCTTCTTTGGCGGCCTTGATCGTTGCGGGGTCGCGCTCGCGCAGACCCTTCTCCCACGTCCTCCAGTCCCAGCCGTTGATGTCGTTTTTCTTGGAATGCTCGTCTTTCAGGAGAAGGTAAAGCATGTCGTCCGAGATCCAGTCGTCGTTTTCTTTTAAAAACGCCTGGAGGTCGCCGTTCAGGCCCGACGCGGTCCAACCTTGGGCCGCGCGAAGCGCGTTCCAGAGCACTTTCAGCGCGTCCATCTTGAGCTTCATTACTTTTTCGTGCAGGATCACGTTCGAATTGCGCACTTCAGCGATCAGAGCCGCGTTAGTCGTGAGGAATTCCCGGATCTCTTTGAAATCGGCGCCGATATTCTGCTCGCCGTTCAGACGCTCGAGTTCTTCGATCAGCATCGTGATGCTGATGAATTTCGGATCGATCGCGCGCGTGCTGCCTTCGGAATAAGGTGAATTGAAAGCGCCCGACCAGCTCATCGGAAGGTGCTGCTGGATATCGGCGCCGAGGCCGTTGTCGGCCGAGAGGTCGGTCGCGTCCATCGCGGTCTGGAAATCGCCGATGCCCCAGTCGTATTCGGAACGCTGATGATGGAAAGGATAGAACGTGCCGCTGGCCGCGATGCCCGCTTCGACCGGTGAAACAAAATCCTTTTTCGGCGCGCGGCCGGTCAGACCGACGAGGCTGAATGCGGCCAGGCGTGAGCCGGCCGCAAGACGCGCGGCCGCCATGATGCCAACCGCTTCTTCAGCCGCTTTTCCGGCGAGCGCGGCGTTGCCGGGCGTATCGATCATGCGGAAAAACACGCCGCGGCCGCCCTTGGCTGCGCGGTCTCCGGTCGTCAGGGCCTGGAACGAAGCCTCAGCGAACGCGTCGCGCACGACGTGCGGGCTCACGTTGTCGAGATAACCCTTCGCGAAGCCCGTCGCCGGGACGCCGGGCAGCATGTCATAGGCGTAAGGAATAAAGGAAATGAAAAATACGACGAAGCGGTCAGGGTTCGCCAAAACCTGTTGGTAACTGATGTGCTGGTCGCCGGTGCCCTGCAGGACCCAGCCGTATCCCATTTTGAAAAGCGCATCGCGCAGCTGTGTGAATTTCGGTCCGGCCAGATAAATGAACGGCGCGAACTGGCGGTTGTTTTGTTTCGCAAAATCGGCGGTCTTTGCGATCGCCTGGGCCAGCGCGGTAATATCGGTCGGGGTGTAATCGATCTTTTCCGGAAGCCCTATTCCGGTAATATTGGTTTCGAACTTGCGGAAGGAACGCGCGGCCTCGATGCGGTCCAGCTGGTCTTTCTTGACGGCGCCGGGTCCTTGTTTCTGCAGTTCGGTGAATTTCGCTTCGAGCAGTTTTTTACCGAGCTCCACGTAGGGCTGCAGCACGTACAGGTTGTCGCGCAGCACTTTCGTCGGCGGGTGGTCCGGGTTTTCCAGATCGACGTCCTCGGACTTGAAGCCCGCTTCGTTCAGCGCGCGCGTGATGAGCCGGTTTCCGGCCGTCGCGGTCGCGCCGTAGAACGTGGTCAAAAGCTCCGCGAACATTTGCGCGGCCGCCTGCTTCGAAGATTTCCAATCGCCGGCGAGCGCGACCTTGGCTTCGGCCAGACCTTCCGGCGCCATCGGGATGTCGGTCAGGTTGATGACGAGCGTGTTCGACTTTCCTTTATAATTGGCCTTCTGGGCGGCCCAGTCGCTCGCGCGAACGGTCTTCAGGTTCGCGAAGCCCTTCTGCCAGATGCTTTCGTTCCAATTCTGCTCGATGGATTTTCCGAACCAGAAAAGCTCGTCCGGCACGACCAGCGCGATGTTCTCGATTCCGTCATCGAGAATGCGGTCGCCGAGCGCCACGCCCGCATGCGTACCGTCGACGACGGCGCGGACGCCTTTGTTGCGCGCGTTCCAGTACGCTTTGTCGTCAAGATTATGGAACGCCAGGAAAGTCATCATGTGCAGGTCGCCGGTCCAGCGGCCGCCCACGTTCTCGAACATCGCACCGAAACTAGGCGCGTCGGTCCCGAGGTCCTTGTCGAGGTTGGAATTCCTGACGAACGCCGACAAACGGCTTACCTGAGGATCGTCGGTCGTTTCGAAAAACATGTTGCCGAGCACCTGGCCGAGGATCTTCCGGACGTCGCTTTCGGAAATGCCGATGTCGGCGGTCTTCTGCGCGACGAGCTTGACGAGGCTCGGCGTCTTGAAGAGCTCCGAAGTCTTCTTTTCCTTGCCGCCGTCGAAATTGAGGTCGTGCAATACTTCGAGGAAGCGCTTGGCGAATTCCTCGCCGTTCTTGCCGCGCGCTATCGCTTCCTGCTTCAGCATCGCGCGCATGACCGCGACGAATATCATCATCGTCTCGTCAGTCGAGCCCGACTTCGAGCTCGGGATCAGCGCGACGTCTCTCCAAGTCATGCCGGTTCTCGTGAGAACTTCCTGGATAAACGTCTCGTAATCTTTGCCGAGCTCATATTCGCCGACGATGATGCCGGAGACCGGATCGATGAGCTGGAATACGTCGGCGTTCGCCTGGAACGGCGTGTGCTGGCCGCCGATGCCTGCCTTGATGATCAGCTTCGGCTTGCGGCGCTGGAAAAATTGGCTCAGTTTCGAGACACCCTCGTGGAAAACCCGCTCGCCGTCGGCGGTGAAATAGCCCTGGTTGCCTTCGAGCGCGAAGGAGCCGGCGACAGCGGCGCCGGCAGAAACACCGTACGCTTTTTTGAAATCGCCGTCACGCGCGATGGTCGCGAGCGTCGTGCCGAGCTTGCGGGCGATGATCTTAGCGCCGGCTTTTTCTTCGGCCGGCGTCAGCGCGGCCAGGCGCGAAGCGGCGATCACGTCACTGATCGGCTTGATATGGCTCATGCCGGTCGGCTTGGCCAAAAAGAAAGTATTTACGCCGAAAAGGTTCGGGTCGACGCCCTTTTCCTTTTTGACCTCGGAGAGATCGCCGCTGGACATGATGAAAAACGTCTGGGCCGCACCGGTAATACCGGCGGCCTGCTCGGCGGTGCGCAGCTGGTGCAACAGCTGCGAACCGGTCATGGCGCTCTGCGTGTTGCGGTCGCTGAAAATGAGGTCGAAAGTTTCTCCGGTCTGAAGCTTTGCCCATCCATCTTCCGCTTTTGCCACTACTTCGACCTGTGCGCCGGCAAACAAGAACTTTAATTGGAGAGCCAGCAACGTCCGGATGCCCTGTTCATCATCAATTGCGAGAATGCGTTTGACGGATTTGCGGGCCGTCAGGTTCAGCGCCTCGGCCGCTTTCCATTCGGCGATCTGGTCGGCCACGGGGGTCAGAGGGTTGCCGGCCAGACGCGCGCCCTCCTTTTTCGCAGACTCGGCCGTGACGCCGGGGGCTTTGCCGTTGATCCAGTCATCCACGGTCTCCAGCAAATCGGCCGGAACATCGTTGATCGTGCGGTCGTTGATTCTTATTTGATTCAGTTTAAGAAAAATCTCACTGCATCGTTCTGCTGCCGGACTCTGAGCGATAACGTGATTCGACAAAACGATCCTCATCGCGGAGATCATCTGGTCCAAATCCATCCACTCGCTCGGTTCCAGGTATTGGATCAACAGGGAATTTTTGTTCACTCGGCCGCGGGGATCTACGGCCGGAATTTTTTCAAGCAGCGCCAGAAACTGGTCGATGACGGCCAGAGCCTCGTTGTTTCTTGCCGCTTCCGCGTCCCGGCGGGCCCGGCCCAGTTTTTTCAGAAGCGAGTTTTTCAATAAAGGCAGCTCATAACCGGAGTAGGTGTTGACGTCCGTATCCGCGTCTTTTCTCATCGGATAGATGTTATAAATGATGTCGTCTTTTTCTCCCATCCATTTCAGGATCGCTTCCAGCGCGGTGATTCGGTTTCCCTCGGTGCGGGCGCCGTTGGTCCGGTAAAGGACTTCCGCAGCGAAACGGACGTCCGATGCCGTCAGCGGCGTGTTATCGTCGAGTTTGAAATTGGGAAACGTATCGACAAAGATGCCGTAACGCTCTGTTTCGGCGACCACGCCCCGCTTGCCCACGTTCACGTCGGCAAGCACGCGGCTCCCTTCGGCGACGATAATCGTTTGGTCGTCGTCCTCGCGCCGCGGCATCGCGGACAGGCGGTTCTCCGATTCATAAATGTACTTGGCATCCCGGAAGCCGGCCCGGACCAGGCGCCTGACGATCTCTTTGGCGATATAAGTTTTGCCCGTGGAAGGGGGGCCTCCGACGAGGACCCATCGCAGGTTCGGTTTGACGTCGCTCCGTTTCAGCTGGATGATCTCATCGACGATCGCGTTGATCCTCTTCTGCAGATGCTCTTTGTCCTCGTTCACGCACTGGATGATGAGATTGCCGTTCCGTTCGTTGCGATCCACCAGAAGCTTCAGCTCTTCGAGCGTGTCGGGGCGCCTGGTTTCGCTGTAGCCCCGGTACGGGGGGTTGGCTTCGGAATATTTTTTGGCCCAGGCGGGATCGCGCGCGATCTCCGCGTCCGCAACGCTCATCAGGGATACGATGTTCGCGGCCAGGCGGTAATTGACGCCTTCCTTCTGCGCCAAGTCCATCACGCGCGCGGTCGCCGACGAGATCATCTCTTTCAGGAACTGCTCGACGGTGATGGCCGGCCATTGCTCCTTTTTCAAGCTCTGCAGCCACTCGAAATACGAAACGGTCGCGCCGCCGGCGTTGGCTAGAATGTCCGGTATCAGGACCACTTTTTCCTGCTCCAAGATGGCTTCCGCTTCCGGCGTCGTGGGGCCGTTGGCGCCTTCGACGAGTATTTTCTTGGAAGCGGCGACCACTTTGGCATTCGCCATGTTGATCTGGTTTTCGCGGAACGCCGGAACAAAAATATCGCTCTTGATCTCGAAGATCTCGGCGGCGGAAGGACCCCACTGCGTGCCGTCGCCCCATTGAAATGCTTTCGCGTAGTCATCGCGGGACACGTCGCGCGGCATCTTGAGCATGTGATCGTGAAAATCCCTGACTTTTTTGATATCCAGACCTTTCGGATTTTTAACGATCCCCCAAAAATCGCTGATCGCAGTCACGCGGCCGTGCCGTTTGACGAGAATGGTGCCATTGGCAAAAGCCTCGGCGGCCTCGGAACCCACATTGCCGAACCCCTGGACGGTGATCGTCATGTCTTCGATGTTTCTAGACAGGCCGAGCCGCTTCAGGGTCCCCGAAGGCAGATGCTCCAGCATCGCGAGCGTCGTAAAATAGATCCCCTGCCCGGTCGCCTCTTTGCGGCCCAGAGACCCGCCTTTGTCTGCTTTTCCGGTGACGGCGCCCAGGTCGGCGCTCGGCGCCTTGGGCTTCTTGGAGTTCTTCAGATAAGCATCGAGGTAAGGAACTTCCGTGGGGTCGCTGGATTTGACGACATCCGGGATCTCGAGCTCTCCCAGACCGACCCGGTACGCCATAAGCGCGTCCAGGAAAACCGCCATCAAATTGTTTTGTTTCGCCTTGTTCACGATGACGCTCGTATTGAGGTCCGGCGCCGGAACGTCCGTGTAGGGGCCGAACGCGGGGGAACCCGATTTCCTCGCTTCGTTCTCCATCGCCGCGACATAGGCGCGCATGATGTTCGAAAGGTCTTTCAGCGTGTAGGGATTGTCGGGCTTCCGGTTGGGGTTCAGCGTCA
>CAZCVC010000096.1:0-5655 GCA_964502045.1 uncultured Planctomycetia bacterium
GACGCGCTCGAAAAAAGCGGCCGCTGGCGCGTTCATCTGCGCGCCGACGCGCCGACAGCGAAGGCCGTGTCCGAAGTCTGCGACAAGATCGAAGCCGCCCTAGGGGCTTTGCAAACTCAATCTTGAATTTCATTCCGACGAAGATAGAAGGCGTCCTGCTCGTGGACCCCCGCTTGTTCGGGGATGCGCGCGGCTTTTTTTACGAAAGCTACCGCAAGGACGAGTTCGCGAAAAACGGCGTCACGGCCGAATTCGTGCAGGACAATTTGAGCCGGTCCGCCAAAGGCGTGCTGCGCGGGCTCCATTATCAGACGGAGCCGTACGCGCAGGCGAAACTCGTCAGCGTCGCGCGCGGCAGCGCGTTCGACGTCGCCGTCGACCTGCGGCTCGGTTCCAAGACGTACGGTTCTTTCGTCAGTGAAACGCTGACGGCCGAGGACCGGAAGATGTTGTATATTCCTGCGGGCTTCGCGCATGGATTTCTCGCGCTCGAGGACGGCACGGAATTTTTGTACAAAGTATCCAAACCCTATTCACCGGCCCACGAAAAAGGCATTATCTGGAACGATCCCCGGATAGCCGTCCCGTGGCCAAAAATGGAAACCCCCTATGTCATTTCTGAGAAAGATCAAAAGTTTCTTCGGCTCGACGCCGTCGAAAGCAGCTCCCGCTAAAAAAGGTTCTTACGTTTACGTCAACACGCAGGCGCTCCTGAAGGATGCCTGCCGCGTTATCGCGGCCTCTCCGTGGGCCGCCATCGACGCCGAAGCCGACAGCCTTCACCATTACGTCGAAAAACTCTGCCTGCTTCAGATCAGCGTGAAAGGCGGCGATTTCGTCGTCGACCCGCTCGTGCCGCTCGACCTCAAGGAACTGGCCCGGACGCTCGAGCCGAAATTCCTGCTTTTCCACGGCGCGGATTTCGATATCCGCATGGTGAAAAAGGTCGCGCCGTTCATGCCGAAGCAGATGTTCGACACGATGCTGGCCGCGCAGATCCTGGGCTATGACCGCTTCGGCCTGGCCGATCTCGCCGAACGCATCTGCGGCGTGCGCCTTTCGAAAAGCTCGCAGAAAGCCGACTGGTCGCGCAGGCCGCTCACGCCGGAATTGCTCGATTACGCGGCCGGCGACACGAAGTATCTCGAACGCATCTACCTTCACATGAAAAAAGACCTGCAGAAATTAGGCCGGCTCGAATGGCACCGGCAGGCCTGCGACCGGTTGCTGAACATGCTGAACGAGGCCCCCGAAGAGGCCAAGGACGAAACGCTGCGCTGGCAGCTGCGCGGCTCCAAGGAGCTTTCGGGCCGGGCGCTCGCGTACCTTCGCGAGCTCTGGCAGTGGCGCGAAAGCGAGGCCGCGCGCCTCGACCGCCCCAGCTTCAAGGTGCTCAACACGGACTACCTGCTCGACATGGCCCGCTGGGCCGACCAGAACCCGACCAAGGACATCATCGAGTGGACGCAGGCCCCGCGCCACCTGCACCGCCAATACCGCGACAAGATCAACGGTGTTCTGCGCGCCGCCGAGGCCCAGCCGCCGGCTGTGTTCACGGCGGCCGAAAAATCGGGCAAGGCCCGCCGCTTGCGCAGTTCCGAAGAGGAAAAATTCAACCGCTTGAAGGACGAGCGCCTCAAGCTTTCGCAGGCGCTCAAAATCCAGCCGAGCGTGCTCATCACCAATTCGATGCTCGAGGCCGTCGTCCGCACGATGCCGAAGGACCTTGCGTCGATGAAGGCGGTCGAGGGACTCCTGCCCTGGCAGGCCGAGATGATAGCGCCCTCTTTTGTGAAGATTCTCGACCGGAAATGATATAATCGGCGCATGTCCGATTTCAACCTCAAGCACATTGCGCGCCTGGCGCGCCTTCATTTCAAGGAAGAGGAACTGAAGGTTTTCGAGTCCCAGCTCAAGAACATCCTTTCGTTCGTCGAAAAGCTGAAAGAAACCGACGTCGAAGGCGTGCCGCCGACGAGCCATCCGCTCGAGATCTCGAACGTGTTCCGCGAAGACGCGGTGAAGCCTTCCGTTTCCATCCAGGAATTCCTGAAGCACGCGCCGAAGTCGCGCGGCCGCTTCTTCGAAGTACCCAAAACCGTCGAGGATCGCTAGAACCCTATGTCTTTCGCCGACAAGACCGCAAGCGAATTGAAAGAGGCCTACGCCAAAAACGCCTGCACGACGCGTGAGGTGCTGGACGACCTGAAGAAGGCCGTCGCGGCCAAGGACGGCGGCGTTCATGCGTTCATCAGCTTCGAAACATCACAGCCGCGGCATCGCAAAGCGGCTCCCGGCGCTCCGCTGGCCGGCATTCCCATCGCGTTGAAGGACAACATCTGCGTCGAGGGCGAGGAGATCACCTGCGCCTCCAAAATTCTTAAAGGGTTCATCGCACCGTACAACGCCACCGTCGTCGAGAAGCTTCTGGACGCCGGCGCCATCATGCTCGGCCGCACCAACATGGACGAGTTCGCGTTCGGCTCGAGCTGCGAGACGAGCTGTTACGGTCCGACGAAAAATCCCTGGGACCTCGAGCGCGTGCCGGGCGGCTCCAGCGGCGGCTCGGCGGCCTGCGTGGCGGCCGGCATGGCCGTTGCTTCACTGGGTTCCGACACGGGCGGCTCGATACGCCAACCCGCGGCGCTCTGCGGCGTCGTCGGCATGAAGCCGACTTATGGGCGCGTGTCGCGCTTCGGGCTCATCGCGTTCGCGTCGAGCCTCGATCAGATCGGCCCGTTCACGAAAGACGTGCGCGACAACGCGCTCGTGCTCGGCGCCATCGCCGGTCATGATCCGAAGGACTCGACGTCGGCCGACGTGCCGGTGCCGGATTACGCAAGTTTTCTCGGAAAAAGCATCGCTAAAATGAAAATAGGCGTGCTCGGCTCCAAATATTACGAAGGTACCTCGCCGGCCGTCCAGTCGGCAGTCCGCGTCGAAGCGGTGAAGACGCTGCAGAAGCTCGGCGCCGAGATCGTCGAGATCGACCTGCCCAACATGCACCAATCCGTCAGCGTCTATTACCTCATCGCGCCGTCGGAGGCCAGCTCCAACCTCGCGCGTTTCGACGGCGTGCGCTTCGGCCACCGCGCGTCGCCGGCCGGCACGCTGCTCGACATGTTCGAGAAGTCTCGCGGCGAAGGTTTCGGCGCCGAAGCCAAACGCCGAATCATTCTCGGCACGTTCGCGCTTTCGAGCGGCTATTACGACGCCTATTACCTGCGCGCGATGAAGGTGCGCACGAAGATCAAGCGCGATTTCGACGAGGCGTTCAAGAAAGTCGACGTGATCATGACGCCGACCAGCCCGAGCGCGGCGTTCAAGATCGGCGAAAAATCGACGGACCCGCTCGAGATGTACCTTTCCGACATCTACACGATCTCGGCCAACCTCGCCGGCATCCCGGCGATCTCGCTGCCGGGCGGTTTCGATGAGTCCAAAGGAAAACCGTTGCCCATCGGGGTCCAGTTCCTCGGCAAGCCGTTCGCCGAGGGAACGCTCTATCAGGTTTCGCACGCGTTCGAACAGGCGACTGATTTCCACAAAAGGCGGCCCGCATGCTGACGACGATAGGGCTCGAAGTCCATTGCCAGCTCGAAACCAAGACGAAAATTTTCTGCGGATGCGCCGTACAGTTCGGAGCCCAGCCCAATGCCAACGTCTGCCCGGTGTGCCTGGGCCTTCCCGGCGCGCTGCCGGTGCTGAACGGCGAGGTGTTCCGACTCGGCATGCGCGCGGTTGCGGCGCTAGGCGGGCAGATCTCGGAGTATGTGAAGTTCGATCGCAAAAATTATTTCTATCCGGACCTGCCGAAGGGCTATCAGATCACGCAGTTCGATCACCCGCTCGGGCGCGGCGGCACGATCGAGATCGAGATGCCAACGGGTGCAAAAAAAATACGCCTGAATCGCCTGCACCTCGAAGAGGACGCCGGCAAGCTGATCCACGACCTCTCAGTCGACGCGAGCCACGTGGACCTGAACCGCGCCGGCACGCCGCTGGCCGAGATCGTCAGCGAGCCCGACCTCGAAAGCTCCGAAGAGGCCTACGAATACCTGACCAACCTGAAAGCGATCCTGAAGGCCGCCGGCGTCTCGCAGTGCGACATGGAAAAAGGCCAGCTGCGCTGCGACGCCAACGTTTCGGTGCGCAAGAACGCCTCCGACCCGCTCGGCCGCCGCGTCGAGATCAAAAATCTTAATTCGTTCAAGGCCGTGAAGGCCGCCATCGAACATGAGGTCGAGCGCCAGAGCGCGCTCGTCGAAAAAGGCGAGACCATCGCGCAGGAAACGCGGCTCTGGGACGACGGCAAGGGCCGCACGCACCCGATGCGCTCAAAGGAAGACGCGCACGATTACCGCTATTTTCCGGAGCCGGACCTCGTGCCTTTTCACCTCGACGCCAAAGTTATCGACGAGGTCAAAAAGTCCCTGCCCGAGCTTCCGCGGCAGAAGCGGGAGCGCTTCGTTTCACAGTACGGCCTTTCGCCGTACGACGCCAAGCTCTTGACCGAGGACACCGAATACGCCAACTTTTTTACCGGCACGCTCGAAAAGACCGGCGGCAAGAACCACAAGGACGTCGCCAATTGGATCAACGGGCCCGTGCGCGCTTACCTGGGCGCCAACAACCGCTCGCTTTCGGAAACAAAAGTGACGCCGGCGCTGCTCGCGCAGATCATGACACTCGTGCAGAGCGGCCAGCTGAGTCTTCAGACGGCGAAAGAAAAGGTCTTCGTCGACGTCATCGAACACGGCCGGAACCCCGAAGAAGTGATGAAGGAGAAAGGCCTCGTGCAGGTCTCCGACACCGGAGCGTTGGACGGCTGGATCACCGAGGTGCTCGCCGCCAACCCCAAGGTCGTCGACGATTTCAAGTCGGGCAAAGAAACGGCCGCGATGTTCCTCGTAGGCCAGGTCATGAAAAAAAGCCAGGGGAAAGCCAATCCGGGCATGGTGCAAGACCTGGTCCTAAAAAAACTGAAGGGTTCATAGAACCCGCTTCATGCGCTACCTAAAAGTAGGTCTCGCGGTCTTTTTCGTGCTGTTGGTCAGTTTCTTCGTCGTGAAGTCCTGCGTGCATCCGCAGCGCGCGCCTTATTCCGAAAAAGAATTCGAGGTCCCGTTCTTCTCGCACGTCGTCAAGCCCAAGCCCATCGTCATCGCACCCAAGCCTAAACCGCGCGTGCCGGCCGGCGCGCCGCGGATGGCGATCATCCTCGACGATTGGGGAAAAAATTACGACGTGCTGAAATACGCGCTCGACATCAAGCGCCCGCTGACGCTGGCCGTGATCCCGCACCTGCCGAAGAGCCGTAAGATCGCCGACGAAGCGCACGCGGCCGGCCTCGGCGTGATGCTTCACCTTCCGATGGAGCCGAAAGGGAAGGGCGAGCCGCTCGAGCCGTCGACGATCCTGACCTCCATGTCCGATAAAGAGATCCTTCGGCGCGTCGACGAAGCCGTTGCCGCGGTGCCGCATCTCACCGGCGTGAATAATCATCAGGGCTCCGCCGTGACCAGCGACGCGCGCGTGATGAAGTTCATTTTGTCGCGCCTCAAATCCAAAAAACTTTTCTTCGTCGACAGCGCCGTCGTCGCGACGACGAAGGGTGCGCAGGCAGCGGCCCACGCGCAAGCTGCACGCGTGGGG
>CAZCVC010000097.1:0-1109 GCA_964502045.1 uncultured Planctomycetia bacterium
CTTTTCGAACTGAAGAAGAATGACCAGATCGTGCTGCGCTACAAGGATAATCCGAACGGCTCGCTCGACGACATCGCCGGCATCTGCAATTTTAAACGCAACGTGTTCGGCCTGATGCCGCACCCGGAGCGCGCCTCCGAGAGCGCGCTCGGCTCGACGGACGGGTTGAAGATATTCCAATCCATGGTCGAATCCCTTTCATGACGATGACAGCCGCCGCCCCCGAGATCACGCCCGACGTTATCCAGAAGCACGGCATCCTGCCGTCCGAGTACGAGGAGATCAAAAAGATCCTCGGCCGCGCGCCCAACTTGACCGAGCTCGGTATTTTCAGCGTCATGTGGAGCGAGCACTGCTCGTACAAAAATTCCAAGAACGCGCTGAAGCTCCTGCCCAAAGACGGCAAGCGCATGCTGGTGAAAGCCGGCGAGGAGAATGCCGGCGTCGTCGACATCGGCGACGGATACGTGATCGCGTTCAAAGTCGAGAGCCACAACCATCCGTCGGCGATCGAGCCGTTCCAGGGCGCCGCGACCGGCGTCGGCGGCATCCTGCGCGACATTTTTACGATGGGCGCGCGTCCCATCGTCGCGATGAACTCACTGCGTTTCGGCAAGATCGGCGGCTCCGCATCGACGCCGGCCGAGGCCCACAACAAACGCCTGCTTTCGGGCGTCGTTTCCGGCATCGCGCATTACGGCAACTGTTTCGGCGTGCCGACCATCGGCGGCGAAGTGTATTTCGACGAGAGCTATGAGGGCAACCCGCTCGTGAACGCGTTCGCGCTGGGCTTGGCAAAAAAAGAAGAGATCGTGAAGGCCAAGGCCGAGGGCGTCGGCAATCCGGTATTTTATCTCGGCGCCGCGACCGGCCGCGACGGCATGGGAGGCGCAAGCTTCGCGTCGAAAGACCTGACCGAAGAGTCCGAGAAGGACCGCCCCGCCGTGCAGGTCGGCGACCCTTTCATGGAAAAATTATTGCTCGAAGCCGTGCTGGAGCTCCTCAAATCCGGCTGCGTCGTCGGCATCCAGGACATGGGCGCGGCGGGATTGACCTGTTCTACCTGCGAGACCGCCTCGCGTGGCTCGACCGGCATCGAGATCGACGTC
>CAZCVC010000097.1:1119-5642 GCA_964502045.1 uncultured Planctomycetia bacterium
GATCGCCAAAGATATCCTCAAAAAAATCGCGCTCTTCTGCGACGTGCAGGAAGAGGCCGTGATCCCTGCCGTGACGGCACACTCAATTTACGAAGTACCTTTGCTTTTGCAGGAATATGGCATTGCTGAACTTATTGCATCGAGGCTCAAGCTTGGAAAGGTGAAGCCGCAGCTCAAGGGCTTCGAGATCTCCCTCTACTACCCCAGGGACAAGAGCCTCACGAGTCCCCTCATCAGCGAGAAGCTCAGCGCGGGCGGGCGCGAGGCGTCCGTGCGCGAGCACCTCGCGTGGCTCGACCGGCATCGAGATAGACGTCGCGAAAGTGCCGCAGCGCGAGACCGGCATGGTGCCGTACGAGATCATGCTTTCCGAGTCCCAGGAGAGGATGCTCGTCATCATCAAGAAGGGCCAGGAAAGCGTTGCCAAGAGAATTTTCGAGAAATGGGACCTGCACGCCGAAGAGATCGGCTTCGTGACGAACGATTCGATGATGCGCGTGAAAGAAAAAGGCGTGACCGTCGCCGAAATTCCCGCCAAGCGGCTGGCCGACGACGCGCCGGTGTATGTGCGCGAGGAAAAAGAGCCGGCCTATTTCAAAAAACTGCAGGCGTTCGACCCCAAGACGCTCGGAAATACCGGCGACCTCAACGCGGCCCTGCTGAAACTGCTGGATTCCCCGACGATCGCCTCCAAAGAATGGATCTACGAACAGTACGACCACATGGTGCGCACTAACACCGTCGTGCTGCCGGGTTCCGACGCTTCGGTCGTCCGCGTGAAGGGGACCGACAAGCACATCGCGATCTCGCTCGACTGCAATTCGACGTACTGTTGGCTCGACCCGTACGAAGGCGCGAAGATCGCCGTCGCCGAGTCGGCGCGCAATGTCGCCTGCTCGGGCGCGCGTCCGCTTTCCGTCACCAACTGCCTCAATTTCGGCAACCCGTACAACCCCGAGATCTTCTGGCAGCTAAAAAAATGCGTCGAGGGCATTCGCGACGCCTGTGTCGCGTTCGACACGCCGGTGTCCGGCGGCAACGTCTCGCTTTACAATCAGAATCCTTCCGGCTCCGTCGATCCCACGCCGACGATCGGCATGGTGGGCCTGATCGAAGGCGGCGAACCGGTGACGTCGCATTTCAAAAAAGAAGGCGACGTGATCCTCCTTCTCGGAAAGACGAAAGAAGAGCTCGGCGGCTCCGAATTTCTGAAGACGATATTCAACGTCAAATCCGGCCGCGTCCCGCGTCTGGACCTCGCCGAGGCCAAAACGCTGATCGACGTGCTCGTCGGCCTCGCGGCGAAAAAGCTGCTCAAGTCCGCGCACGACTGCGCCGAAGGGGGCCTGGCCGTCGCGCTGGCCGAGTCCTGCATCGGAGTGAAGGGACACGAGATCGGCGCCGCCGTGCATGTTTCAGCTGCCGGCCTTTCGAACGAAGCGCTGCTGTTCGGTGAATCGCAGTCGCGCGTCGTGATCTCGGTCGACGCGGCAAAACTCGCCGAAACCGAAAGCGCGATCCAATCTTTCAAATATCCTTACGAAGTCCTCGGAAAAGTGGGCGGCTTCGAGTTAAAGATCAACGATCTCGTCTGCGTGACGACGCCGGTCCTCACGAACACTTGGAGAAATTCGATCGGCAAAAGGATGAGACAATGAGCGAACTTAAAGATAAATGCGGCGTGTTCGGCGTCTACGGGCACCAGGACGCGGCCTACCTGACCTACCTTGGCCTTTACGCGCTGCAGCACCGCGGCGAGGAATCGGCGGGCATTGTGACCTCGGACGGCCGCAAGATGCACGCTTACCGCGCCATGGGACATGTGCAGGACGTTTTCGACGGCAACCACCTGGAAAAACTTCCGGGCGACCGCGCGATCGGGCACGTGCGCTATTCGACGACCGGCTCGTCCAACATCAAGAACGCGCAGCCGATCGTCGTCGACTATTCCCGCGGCGAGATCGCGATCGGCCACAACGGCAATCTCGTGAACGCCGATTTCCTGCGCTCGCAGCTTGAAGCGTACGGCTCGATATTCCAGACGACGACCGACAGCGAGATCATCATCCATTTAATGGCGAAGCCCGCGCTGAGAAACATCCACGAGGGCGTGATCGACGCGCTGAACCGCGTCGAGGGCGCCTATTCCATCGTGTTTCTGACGAACGACGAGCTGATCGTCGCCCGCGATCCGCAGGGATTCCGCCCGCTGTGGCTCGGCAAGCTCGGCAACGCCTGGGTCGTTTCCTCGGAGACCTGCGCGTTCGACATCATGGACGCGAAAGAAGTCCGCGAGATCGAGCCCGGAGAGGTCCTTTTCATTTCCTCGCAGGGCCTGAAGTCCGAAAGAGTCACCTCGAAGAACAAGCAGCCGGCGCACTGCATTTTCGAACACGTTTATTTTTCGCGCCCCGATTCCAGGATCTTCGGCGAGAGCGTGCACGTGGTCCGCGAGAAATTCGGCCGCCAGCTGGCCCGCGAATCCATGGTCGACGCCGATTTCGTGGTACCGGTGCCGGACTCGGGTAATTCGGCCGCGCTCGGCTTCTCCCAGGAATCCGGCATTCCGCTGGAGACCGCGATCATCCGCAACCATTACGTCGGGCGCACGTTCATCCAGCCGACCCAAGGTCTTCGCGATTTTAAGGTGCGCGTGAAGTTCAACCTGGTGCGTGAGGTGTTGAAGGACAAGCGCATCATCGTCGTCGACGATTCGATCGTGCGCGGCACGACGTCCAAGATGCGCGTGAAGAGCCTGCGCCAGGCCGGCGCTAAGGAAGTGCACCTGCGCATCAGCTGTCCTCCGCATAAGTTCCCATGCGCGTACGGCATCGACTTCCCCACGAAGGAAGAATTGCTATCGAATAAATACACGGAAGAAGAGATCCGTAAATATTTGGATTGCGACTCGGTAAAGTATCTTTCGCTCGAGGGCATGCTTTCGTGCGTCAGCTACCCTAAGGAAAATTACTGCACGGCCTGCTGGAGCGGCAATTACCCGGTGCCGTTCGAGTCGATGGACAAATTTCACGCCGAAAAATCACGGTAAGGAAAAAGAAAAAAATGCCGAAAGCCGCGAAGCGTTACAGTTACAAGTCGTCCGGAGTTGACATCGACAAGGCCGACGAATTCATCGAAGAGATCAAACCCTACGCGAAAACGACGCGCCGGCCCGAGGTCATGGCCGGTATCGGCGGTTTCGGCGCGCTCTGCCGTTTCCCTAAAAAATACAAGAAGCCGGTGATGGTCACGTCGACGGACGGCGTCGGCACGAAGCTGAAGGCCGCGCAGACGGCGGGCCTCGTCGAGGGACTCGGCATCGACCTCGTCGCGATGAACGTGAACGACATCCTGACGCTCGGGGCCGAGCCGCTTTTTTTCCTCGATTATTTCGCGGTCGGCAAGATGGACGTCGCGATGATGAAGACTGTCGTTAGAGGGATTGCCGAAGGCTGCCGCCAGGCCGGCTGCTCGCTGATCGGAGGCGAGACGGCCGAAATGCCGGGACTTTACCAGCGCGGCGATTTCGACCTGGCCGGTTTTTCGGTCGGCATCGTCGAGGAATCGAAGATCGTCGACGGCAAAAAGGCCGAGGCCGGGCACGTGATCATCGGCGTCTCCTCCAGCGGCGTGCACTCCAACGGCTTCTCGCTGGTCCGCAAGGTGCTCAAGGAGGATTTTTTCAGGCAGCACGCGGCCGAGATCCTGAAACCGACGAAAATTTACGTGAAGCCGGTGCTTTCGCTGCTCGAAAAGGAGCCGGTCTTCTCGATGGCGCATATCACCGGCGGCGGGTTTTTCGACAACATCCCGCGCGTGCTGCCGAAAGGCTGCGGCGCCAAGATCAACATGGGCAGCTGGTCGATCCCGCGCGTGTTCCGCTGGATCGAAGAGGCCGGCAACGTCGAAGCGCGCGAGATGTACCGCACGTTCAACATGGGCATCGGTTTCATCCTCGTCACGCCGAAGGAAAGAGCTTTGAAAGTCATATCCCATCTGGCAAAATTTAAACAACACGCCTGGATCATCGGAGAGATCGTGAAGGGCGAAGGAGTCACCATCCAATGAAGGTATTAGTAATAGGAAGCGGCGGCCGCGAGCACGCGATCTGCTGGAAACTTTCGCAGAGCCCGCTGTTGACCAAACTTTACGCGGCGCCAGGCAACGCCGGCATGGCTGAGATCGCCGAGATCGCGGACATCCCGGCCAAGGACCAGGAAGGCCTGCTGAAATTCTGCAAGAAAGAAGGGGTCGAGCTCGTTATCGTCGGTCCGGAAGCGCCGCTGACCGAGGGCATCGTCGACCGCTTCGAAAAAGAGGGGATCAAGATCTTCGGGCCCTCGAAATTCGCGGCGCAGCTCGAAGGTTCCAAGGTCTTTTCGAAAGAGCTGATGAAGAAACTGGGTATTCCGACGGCCAATTTCGAAGTCTTCTCCGCTCCCGACAAGGCGATGGACTACGTGGCCAAGCAGGGCGTCCCGATCGTGATCAAGGTCGACGGGCTGGCCGGCGGCAAGGGCGTC
>CAZCVC010000098.1:0-5584 GCA_964502045.1 uncultured Planctomycetia bacterium
TGCCGATGCCGATGCCGTGGACTTTGGTCGTGTCGACTGTGGAGTTCTGGATCAGCGCTTCGACGAGAGCGACCATCGACTTCACGAGCTCTTCGCCGGCCTGAAGCGGTCTTTCCTTTTTCACGATGTCGATGATCTCGCCCTTCAGATTGCAGAGCACCGCGATCATGCCGACGGCGTTCAGGCCCACGCCTATCGTGTAGGTGGCCTGCGGGTTCAGATCTACGAGTGTAGGCTTGCGGCCGCCGGTCGAAACGTCGATGCCGACTTCCTGCGTCACGCCTTTTTTGATGTACTGGTCGACGTAGCTGGTGACCGTAACGATGTTCAAGCCAATGAGCCGGGAGATCTCTGCGCGTGCGATGGGGCCGCGCTTGCAGATGGTGTCGAGGATCTGAAGGTTTTTCTTTTCGTGGTCGCTTAAATCGACCTGGTCGAGAAGTCTTCTTTTCGCGATGGCCATGAGTTTAGATCTCCGCGAACAATTCTTGCGTCACAAGGCAGATGGCCCCGAGCGCGACGGCGTCTTCCCCGAGACGCGACATGATGATCTTGGCGATACCGGCCGTTTCTTCCATGACGAGCTGTTTGACGACGCGGCGGACGGAATTGAGCATCAGCTCCCCGCCCTTCTCGACGCCGCCGCCGATCACGACGACTTCGGGGTTGAAGAAATTGATGAAATGCGAGACTTTGAGGCCCAAGCGCGTGCCGGCTTCCTGCACGAGGTCGGAGGCGAGCACGTCGCCGCGCTTGGCAGCTTCGTACACGATGTTGACGTCGATCTTCTCGATGTCCTTGGCAGCCATCTCGAGGATCTTCGTCTTCACGTCTTTTTTAAGCGCCTCCCGGACGCGGCGCACGATGCCGAGGTCGAGGCCCTCCGAACGGAAGAAATCGGTCTTCTGCACCCACGGCTCCAGCGGCAGGCCGTCGAGGTTGTCCAGATTCAACTGGATCTCGCCGGCGCCCCAGCTCGAGCCCCAGAAAAGGTCGTTGTTGGCGATGATGCCCGAGCCGACGTCGGAATAGAAATAAAGGACGTTTTCGTCGTCGATGCGCAAAGAGAGCTTCTTTTCGGCCAGCGCCGCCAGCGACGCGTCGTTGCCGACGGAAACGGGCACGCGGAACTCTTTTTCGAGGATGCCTTTGGCGGTCGTGAAACTGCCGACGGTCTTGCCGCGCATCGCGTCGGTGTCGCGGATCGTGCCGGCGCCGCGGTCGATGATGCCCGAGATGCCCAGGCCGATGCCCTTCAATTTTTCCTGCCCGATCTTGGATTCTTCGATGACACGCTTCACGAGCTTCGCCGCTTCGGCGATCACGATCTCCATGTGGCCGACGGGCCTGGGGAATTTCAATTTATGGATGGTTTTCGCGCTCATGTCAGAAATGATCGCGACGAGATTGATCGGGCCGATCTCAACGCCGATCAGATTGCCCCACTCGCCGTTAAGCTCGACGAGTTCGGGGCGGCGGCCGCCCGACGAGATGTCCAGGCCCTTCTCCACGACGAGTTTCTGGTCGATGTAATGCTCGACATAATTGGAGACCGTGACGATGTTGAACTGCGTGATGCGGGAGATGTCGGTCTTCGCGATCGGACCGTTGCGCCGGATCACGTCCAGCAGGATGATATTTTTTCTTTCTCTGTCGGTGAGGTGATCGCTTTTATAAAGAGAACGGTAGGCCATTCAATACCTTTCTAAAAAAGTATAAAAGAGTATGGATGAAGTTAATGTGAATTATAGCGTAGTTCTAATCAAAATAAAAATGTTTTTTAATTTTTTTAATAAAGCAACCTCAAAAGCCCCCTGCCTTGCGACAGAGGGCTTTTGTTTCTTTAACGTTAGAGCTTGAACAGCATGTCCGCGTAAGACGGGACGGGCCAGCTCGTAGCCGGGACAAGCGTTTCCAGCGTGTCAATGTCCTTGCGGAGATTGTTCATCGCGGGCACCACTTTATCGCGAAAAGAAGCCGCCTTCGCATGCGCTTCGGCGATGCCTTGAGCCTTCGCCAACATCGCTTGAAGCGTTTCCAGCTTCTTGGTAGCCGAATCCAGCAGCATCGTGATCTCGCTCAGGAGTGCTTTCTGTACCGCCGACGAAGCGCCGGCCGAACGGAGGCTCGTGACGACCTCCGCGAGCTCGCCGGTGTACGTGATGACCGTCGGGATGTACTGACGGCGCACCATGTCGACCGAAGCGCGAGCTTCGATGTTGATGTCCTTCGAGTACTTCTCGAGGTACACCTCGTAACGCGAGTGGAGCTCTTCTTTCGTGAGCACCTTGTACTTCTCGAACATCTTCACCGTCGCTGGCAGCGCAAGCGTTTCGAGCGCTTCCACCATCGAACGGATGTTCGGAAGGCCGCGCTTCTTGGCTTCCTTGACCCAATCCTCGGAGTAGTTGTTGCCGTTGAAGATCACGCGGCCGTGCTTGTTGATGGTTTCCTTGATGATCGCCGCGGCTTCCTTGTTGGTGTCCTTGGCTTTCTCGAGACGGGTCGCGATGATGTCGAGCGCTTCGGCCGTGATCGTGTTGAGCACCGTGTTGGGGCCCGAGATCGAAAGCGACGAGGGCACCATGCGGAACTCGAACTTATTGCCGGTGAAAGCGAACGGCGACGTACGGTTGCGGTCCGTGTTGTCCTTGGGCAGCGCCGGCAGCGAATCCGCGCCAATGTTCAGATAGTGCTGTCCTTTGGACGACGCTTTCTTGCCCTTCGCAAGGGCGAACAGGATGTCCGTGAGCTCTTCGCCCATGAACGCCGAGATGATCGCCGGAGGAGCTTCGTTAGCGCCGAGGCGCAGGTCGTTTCCGGTGTTGGCGGCGGCGGCGCGCAGAAGGTCCGCGTGCACGTCGACGGCCATGATCACGGCGCTGACGAAAACGAGGAACTGCTCGTTGTCGTGCGGCGTCTTGCCGGGCTCGAGAAGGTTGTGGCCGTCATCGGTGGCCAATGACCAGTTGTTGTGTTTGCCCGAACCGTTGACGCCGGCAAACGGCTTTTCGTGGAGCAGGCAGACGAGGCCGTGGCGAAGCGCGATCTTCTGCATGTATTCCATGACGAGCTGGTTGTGGTCGGCGGCGATGTTGGTCGTCGAGAAGATCGGGGCCAGTTCGAACTGCGCCGGCGCGACTTCATTGTGCTGCGTCTTCGCCTGCACGCCCATCTTCCAGAGCTCGACGTTCAGGTCGTTCATGAAACGGGAAATGCGGTCGCGGATGGAACCGAAATACTGGTCCTCGAGCTCCTGCCCTTTCGGCGAGGGAGCGCCGAACAGCGTGCGGCCTGAAGCGATCAGGTCGAGGCGCTGGTCGTAGAACTTCTTGTCGATCAGGAAATATTCCTGCTCGGGTCCGACCGTCGCGGTGACGCGATGCGTCGTCTTGTTGCCGAGAGCGCGGAGCACGCGGACCGCCTGCTTGGAAACGGCCTCCATCGAACGGAGCAGCGGGGTCTTCTTGTCCAGCGCTTCTCCGGTGTAGGAGCAGAACGCCGTCGGAATGCACAGCGTCGGAACGCCCGAAGCGTCTTCTTTAAGGAAAGCAGGCGAGGTGCAGTCCCACGCCGTGTAGCCGCGGGCCTCGAACGTCGCGCGGAGACCGCCCGACGGGAACGAGGAAGCGTCAGGCTCGCCCTGAATCAGCTGCTTGCCCGAGAATTCCATGATGACGGTGCCGTCGGCGGATGGGGCGATGAACGAGTCATGCTTTTCCGCGGTGATGCCGGTCAGCGGCTGGAACCAATGCGTGTAGTGGGACGCGCCCTTCTCGATCGCCCAGTCCTTCATCGCGTTGGCGACGACGTTGGCGACGTCCAGCGTGAGCGGGGATCCCTGCTCGATGGTCCTGCGAAGGGCCTTGTAGGTCTCCTTGGGCAGACGCTCTCTCATGACCTTGTCGCTGAAAACGTTTGAACCGAAAAGTTCGGTGATATCTTTCTTCGTCGCTTTATGGGCGCCGTGACCGTTCGTGCCCAGGGCCTGCTTGATCTCTTGCAATGTCGCCATGACCTTCTCCGCGTTTTTCGTTGGGTGGATTTGAAAACAACTTGAATCTTGTCCGTCTAAATTACTGCTAAGCCAATGGACTGTCAATGACTATCCAATCGGGATGATGAAAGAATAGCCTTTGGGCATGACAGACTATTTTCAGACTTGTTACAATTACATTACGGCAGGCCGACGAGGCTGATAAGGATCCATAAAAACTGCTGAAATCTGTCAAATGTTGAGCAAAATTCCGGCCGGGCAATGGTCGGAACCCGTCACTTCCGGCGTAATATAGGCGCCCTTTAGCTTATCCTTCAAATCATCGCTGACGAAATGATAATCGATGCGCCAGCCCGCATTCCTCTCCCGCGCGCGCGTCCGCATGTCCCACCACGTGTACTGCTCGGGCTTGTCGTTGAAAACGCGGAAAGTGTCGATGTATCCGGCCTCGATGAGGCGGTCCAACCATTCCCTTTCAACGGGCATGAAGCCGGACGTGTTTTCATTTTCTTTCGGGTTCTTCAGGTCGATAGGCTTGTGCGCCGTGTTGTAATCGCCGCAGATGACGAGCTTCCTGCCTTTTTTTCTCAAGGAAGAAAAATATTTCAGCGATTGCTTGTAGAAATCGAGTTTGAACTGCAGCCGTTCGGGACTACTACCGCCGTTCGGGAAATAAATCGTCAGGAACGTGAAATCCTTGAACTCGAGCTCGAGCACTCTCCCCTCGCAGTCGAAGCATTCCATGCCGATACCCTTTTTCACGGATAGCGGCGGCGTTTTCGTGAACACGGCGACGCCGCTGTAGCCGGGACGCACGGCCGGGTTCCAATAAGAGGTATAACCCTCGAGTTTCAACAGCTCGGGCGGGATCTGGGATTCCTGCGCCTTGATCTCCTGAATGCCCAGGATATCGGGGGATTCTTTGCGGAGCCAGTCGAGAAAGCCTTTTTTGTGGACGGCGCGAATGCCGTTGACGTTCCAGGTGACGATCCTGATCAAGAATTCAGGAGCGCCTTCAAGAGGTCGCTATAGCTGCGTGTCGTTTTGAGCTTGGGGTATTCCTTGAGGATCTTGTCGGGCGGATTGAAAAGTACGGCGCCGTCGGCGGCCTTGAGCATCGTGATGTCGTTGTAGGAATCGCCGGCGGCGATCACGCGGAAACCGATCTGCTGGAGAGCGCGCACGGCCTTCTCCTTGCCGTTCTTCTGCCTGAGTTTGTAGCCGGAAATATAGCCGTCGCGGTCGGTCTCGATGTTGTTGCAAAAAAGCGCCGGGTAGCCGAGCTTGCGCATCAGCGGCATCGCGAACTCGTAGAACGTGTCAGAGAGGATGATAACCTGGCGCTGGCGACGCAGCGTATTGAGGAAGGTTTTGGCGCCGGGAAGCGGCGACATCGAGGAGATCACTTTCTGGATGTCTTTGAGGCGGATGTGATAGCGCCGGAGAATCTGTATCCTCCGGCGCATCAACACGTCGTAATCGGGGATGTCCCGGGTTGTGAAACGGAGGTCTTTGATCCCTGTTTTCCTGGAAACTTCTATCCAGATTTCAGGAACCAAAACGCCTTCAAGATCGAGACAGCAAATT
>CAZCVC010000099.1:0-5559 GCA_964502045.1 uncultured Planctomycetia bacterium
TTTCGGTGCAGCCGGTGGAAAAGAAGCATTTCGACGCCGTGGTAAAAATGGGGGAATGAGATGCCGGAAAATTGGGTGAGGGCCGCGAAGGTCAAGGACATCCCGGAAGGGACCGCCATTGTTTTTTCGCCGGAAGGCAAGACTATCGCGCTTTTCAAGTCCGGCGGAGAGTTTTATGCGATCGACAATACCTGCCCGCACCGCGGCGGTCCACTGGCCGAAGGGTCTCTCGAGGGCAGCCATGTCACCTGCCCGTGGCACGCCTGGACTTTCGATATCACGACCGGCGTTTGCATCACGGCGCCGGGAGTGAACCAGAGGTCTTATCCTGTGAAAAAAGAAAACGATGATATCTTCGTCCAGGTTTAAAAAAACCCTTCTTCTAATACTCTTTATTGTAACGTCACAAGGGACGATGATGGCTGAAACCGACAAGCGAGGCACCGACAGCTCCTGCGGGGTGCTCGATTTCCTGCCGTGGGACCACAGCTGGAACGGGCATCACTATTCGCGCGAAAAAGTGAAGACCGGCGCGCGGCTCATGAAAGAGGCCGGCATCGGCATCGTGCGCATGGACTTCATCTGGGACGACGTGCAGCCCACGAAAACGACATGGGACTTCGAAAAATACGATTTCCTGACGGACACGCTCGACCGGAACGGCATCAAGGTGCTGGGCCTGCTCGATTACAACGCGGGCTGGGCCGGCGAGTGGAATTCGGCGCCCGATCCCGCGGCGTTCGTCGTCTACGTGCGCGCCGTCGTCAAGCGCTACAAGGGCAAGGTCAAGTACTGGGAACTCTGGAACGAGCCGAACATGAGCATTTACTGGGTGCCTCAGGACGGGATGAAGGCCTACACGTCATTGCTGAAAAAAGTCTACAAGGCCATCAAAGCCGAAGACCCGACGGCGGAGGTGGTGCTCGGAGGCCTTTCCGGCGACGCGGCCGGATCGCTCTGGCAGGTCTACCGGAACGGCGGCAAGGACTCCTTTGACGTCGTCAATTTCCACCCATTCCAGAACCCGCACAACGCCGACGCGATGACGCGGATGAAGGATGAGTACCGCGCCGTGTACAACGCGATGAAGAAGAACGGCGACGGCGAGAAGCCGATCTGGTTCACCGAGCTCGGCTGTCCCGGCATGCCGGCCGGCAAGACGACCGCCGACTGGTGGAAGGGGAAAAACCCGAACGAAGCCGAGCAGGCGGCCTGGTTGAAAAAAGTCTACGGAGAACCGCTGAAATGGAAGGGCGTCGAAAAAATTTTCTGGGCCTTCTTCCGCGACACGCCGGATCATTTTCTGACGGGCACGGATTATTTCGGACTGGTCCGAGAGGATTTTTCGAAGAAGCCCGCGTTCGAAGCCTACCGGCAGAAGGCCGCTTCGCTCAAAGGTAAGGGTCGGGCTTAGAGAGGTAGTTCTTTACGTAATCGGCGACGCCGCCTTCGAGGTCCTGAAAGCGCGCCGGGCAGCCGGCCGTTGTCAGCTTGGTCAAGTCGGCCTTCGTAAAATACTGGTACTGGTTCCGGATCGTCTCCGGCATGTCGACGTATTCGATCTCGGGCGGTTTGCCGCACGCCTTGAAGAGCGCCCGCGCCAGCTCGTTCCAGCTTTGCGCGCGCCCGGCGCCGAGGTTGTAGATACCGGCGACGCGCGGCTGATCAAAGAACCACAGCATCGCGTCGACGACGTCCTTCACGTAGATAAAGTCGCGCATCTGCCCGCCGTCCTTGTATTCGTTTTTGTAGGACTTGAACAGTTTGATCTTGCCTTCCAAGCGTATCTGCTCGTAGCCCTTTTGCACCATGCTGCGCATCGCACCCTTGTGGTATTCGTTGGGGCCGTAGACGTTGAAAAATCGCAGTCCGACGAAATTTTTTTCGTAACCGTTCTTCAGGACCCATTGGTCGAAGTCCAGCTTCGACTGTCCGTAGGGGTTGAGCGGCCGCAGCGATTTCGTCTTCCAGTCCTCGTCCGAAAAACCGAGGTCGCCGTTGCCGTACGTGGCGGCGCTGGAGGCATAGCAGAGATAGACGCTGTTTTTTAGGCACCAGCGCGCGATGCGCTCCGAATAGAGCGAATTGTTCTCGCGCAGGTAGTTGGAGTCCATCTCGGTCGTGTCGGAGCAGGCGCCCATGTGGAAGATCGCGGATACCTTGCCGTTGTACTTGCCGGCCTCGAGGTCCTGCAGGAAAGGCTTCGAATTCTGGTAGGCCGAAAACTCGTGCTTTTTCAGATTGTTCCATTTCGGGGAATTTTCGGCGTGGTCGTCGACGACGAGGATGTCACGGCGGCCCGTCGTGTTGAGCCTCCAGACAAGCACACTTCCGATGAAACCGGCCGCTCCCGTTACTACGATCATAAGAGTTGTCCTTTGATTAAACTATTTTAACATAAAAGCTCTCTGTTATAATCGTCTGCATGAATCCCGCCCATCCAACGGGTAGGGAGAAAGGGATGGGCGGGATGAAGATATTGATCGCCGGATGCGGATATATCGGCTCAGCGGCCGGGAAGCGGTGGGCTTCCTCAGGGGCCGAAGTCTGGGGACTGCGCCGTGACCCGGCCGAGCTTACCAAGATTTCCGGCATCCGCCCGCTGGCCGCGGACCTGCTCGATCCCGCGTCGCTCTCGAGCCTTCCCGACGCCGACGTCGTTCTGATCTGCCACGGTCTTTCGCGCGAATCTGACCGCCATGAAACCACTTACGCGAAAGGCACGGCCAACCTGGTGCGGGCGCTGCAAATGAGGCCGCCGCGGAAGATCGTGCTTGTTTCGAGCACGAGCGTTTACGCCGCGCACGACGGTTCCTGGGTCGACGAGACGACGGACCCGGCGGCCGGCGGTTATGAATCGCCGCAGTCCGAGGAAAACGCGCGCAGCCTTCTCGCCGCCGAAAAGTCTGTGCTCGAGTCCGGCATCCCTTCTGTCGTTTTCCGCCTGGCGGGTATTTACGGGCCTGGACGCAACCGCCTGGCCGCGTTGAAAGCGGGGAGGGCGAAACCCGATTTTTCCGACTCTTTCACCAACCGTATCCATCGGGACGACATCGTGTCGGGCATCCTGCTACTGGCGGCTGACGGCAAACCCGGCGAAGTGTATCTCGGCGCCGACGACCGGCCATGCACGCAGAAGGAATTGTACGACTGGATCTTCGCCTGCCTTGGTCTCGAGCCGCCTCCGCCTGCTGCAAAGCAGCAGGACGGACCCGTCCTGCCGGGGCAGGCGGGGGCGGCGCCGTCCGACTCAGAAGCCCGCCACCACGTTTCCCACAAGCGCGTATCGAATCGCAAGATCAAGGCGCTCGGACTGGCGTTGAAATATCCGGATTTCGAGAAGGGATATGGCGAGCTCCTCCGCGAGCTCACCGCCGCATGAGCATCCTGCCCTCGATCAACGCGTCGCTGAACGCCGCCACGGCCATCCTGCTGGTGCTCGGCTGGACGCTGATCAAACAGCGCGCCATCACGGCGCACACGATCTGCATGTTGGGAGCCACGCTCACTTCCTCGGTATTTCTGGCTTGTTACCTTTATTACCACTTCCATCACGGCTCGACGAAGTTTCCGGGCACGGGCGCCGCACGGGCGCTCTATTTTTCCATTCTGATCTCGCACACGATCCTGGCCGTAGTGCAGCTGCCTCTCATCTTGATGACGCTGTACCGCGCTTTCCGCGGCCAATTCCAAAAACACATCGTGCTGGCCCGCGTCACGCTGCCGATATGGCTGTATGTGTCGGTGACCGGCGTCGTCATCTACTGGATGCTGTACCGTATGGACTGGGCATGAGCGGGGAACCGGAGGGGCCGGGCATGTTCCGCGACCGGTACGGATTTTTTTTCTGGCTGGCCTGGATACTCTGGTTCGCCGGTTCGTTCGTGCTTTCGGCGCTGGGCTGGACGTTTCTGATGAAAAAACTTTTAGGCGCCATCACCGGCGCCGAGCTCACGCTGGCGTGGGTCGTCTGCGTGTTCGGGGGCTGGTTCATTCTCGTCATTCCATTCATGCGGAAAAAAGAACGCATCTGGAAACGCTTGAACACGGACCAGGAAAAAGCCGTCGACGCGTGGCTGCTGGGCATGGGCATATTCATCGGGTCGCTGGCGGCCGCTGCGCTCGGATGGAGCTGGGTCTTCCGCGCGCATCTTCACGAGGCGTCCGGTTTTTATGGCGCATGGGCCAAGGCGGTGTTTGGCACCTGGTTCGCGGTGATGATCCCATTCCTGGTGCTCATGTATCTCAAGGCCGACGCGATCTTCAAGACGGCCTCGGCGCGGCAAACCTATCAGCCCAATTACAGAACCGCTCACGTCGAGGCGGCCCGGAGGCTTCTACCGGAGCACTTTAGCTGTTATTTACTGACTCAGAAACCGGTGCTGTCGGGTGGGTACCTGGTGAATCTGCGTCTGAAAGACGGGCGTGAAGTGCCTCATGTGTTCGTGCTGCGCGGCAAGGAGATAGCCGGCATCTACGATCGCCCGACTTTTGACTTCGAAATGGCCGAAATCGAAAGCGTGGTCTTAATTCCTACCGATGCCTTTCCCGACTTCAAGGAAGCCAAATGGCTTCGTCTTGATGTTGACCCTAACCTGTTATAATTAAATAAGATAAGGCTATTTTAAAGGGTCAAACCCCATTTTTTTTCATTCATCATGGACTAAATTAGTCTGATTTGATATACTTTCTATAGATCGTAGGAGAAAGCGATTATGATACAGCTATCAGAAAACGGCAAAAATGAAGTCGAGCGGCTTATAGCCCAACAGAAACCCGGCGCTTTTTTAAGGGTTTCCGTCAAGGGCGGAGGCTGTTCCGGGCTGTCCTATGACGTGAATTTCGACACCGAGCAGAAGGAATACGACCGGATTTTCGATGCGAACGGCGTCAAGATCGTCTGCGACTCGAAAAGCCTCGTCTATCTGGACGGCATGACCGTTGATTTTTCGAAGGAACTCGTCGGCGGCGGCTTCCGCTTCGTCAACCCGAACGCGTCCGGCAGCTGCGGTTGCGGCACGTCGTTCTCGGTATAAAGGAGGCCTCATGCGCTTCACGACGAAAACCGAATACGGCCTCGTCTGCATGGCCCACCTTGCGCGTCGCCCCGACGGTGAACACGTAGCTATCAAGGAGATCGCCGAGAAAGAAAACTATCCTGTGCCTTATCTCGAGAAAATCCTGCAGTCTCTGCGCCACGCGGGCCTCGTCGTTTCGCATCAGGGAAGCCAGGGCGGCTATTCACTGGCCCGCAAGGCCTCGGACATCACATTGAGACACATCATCGACGCGCTCGAGGGCAGCACGTTCGAAGTGTTCTGCGCGCCGGAAACGCGCGAGGACATCGTCTGCACGCATTTCTGCCTCTGCGGCATCAAGCCGGTGTGGCGGAAGACGAAACAGCTGCTGGACGAATTTTACGATTCCATCACTTTGGAAATGATGACGAAAAACGAGATAGAGACACAGAAAATTTTCGCGACGGGGCACCGCTGACATGAGCAATAAGATCATCCAGGAACTGACGAGCCAGGAATACAAATACGGCTTCACGTCGCC
>CAZCVC010000100.1:0-5548 GCA_964502045.1 uncultured Planctomycetia bacterium
ACCACTCTTGAGGCGATCGAGATACTTCATAAAGAAGGCCTTCGTTTGATCATGGTCACCGGCGACAATCAAATCACGGCTGAAGCCGTAGCCGGGAAGCTTAAAATTGAGGAGGTCCGGGCAGGCGTTTTACCGGAGAAAAAAGGTGAGATCGTCAAAGAGCTTCAAGCCCAGGGAAAGTGCGTCGCAATGGCCGGCGACGGCGTCAACGATGCTCCGGCGCTGGCGCAGGCAAATGTCGGCATCGCGATGGGAGGCGGAACCGATGTAGCAATGGAAAGCGCGGCCGTTACCCTTTTGAAAGGGGATTTGCGGGGAATTGCCAAGGCGCGGGCGTTGAGCCGCGCCACGATCCGGAATATCCGCCAGAATCTATTTTTTGCATTTTTTTACAATATACTTGGCATCCCGGTGGCTGCGGGTGTTTTATACCCTTTTTTTGGCATCCTTCTTTCTCCGATGATTGCCAGCGCCGCAATGAGCTTAAGTTCTGTGTCGGTGGTCAGTAATGCTTTGCGTTTAAAGAAAATTGCTATTTAAGCCGCCAAGAAAGAATTTATGAAGGTCAGAGACAGCGGAATGCCGGAAAATAATCTATGGAAAAATTTTTTTAATCCGGACGAAATTCTCTACAAGCTCGGATTAAACGATCAAATCGGAGATGTCGTTGAATTTGGATGCGGATACGGCACATTCACTGTTCCGGCAGCCAAGTTAGTCAGCGGTAAAATCTACTCGCTTGATATCGAACCTGAAATGATCCGCATCACTGCCGAAGAAGCCAAGAACCGGGGCATCACTAATATCCGGACTGTCCTGCGTGACTTTGTGGCACAAGGTTCAGGTTTGACGGATGCCAGCGTGGACTATGTGATGTTATTCAATATTCTTCATCTTGAAAATCCGATGATCCTTATCAACGAAGCAAAACGCATCCTAAAAACCTTCGGCAAGCTTGGAATCATTCACTGGAACCATGATCCCGCAACTCCGAGGGGGCCGTCTCTAGACATTCGGCCCAAGCCTGAAGATTGTATAAAATGGGCCAAAATCGCCGGGTTTCGGGACCCAAAGCAGTTTGATTTGAAACCATATCATTATGGGATCGTTCTGCAAGCAGTCTAAGCGATGGCTATCAGTAAGACGAATACCGGACCCCGTTAGCCCTGCGTTCCGGTATGTCTTTTTTATCGGCCTCCTGTAAACATCGGAGACATTCCTCCCCGTAACATCCTATAATAATAGGTATCTTAAGGTGACGCATCGTCCCCACAGTTTAAAATTTTCTAACAAACTTTTTCCATAAGGAGCGTCCATGCCATCCGGTGTCGATGAGGATGACCTCCCTAAAATAAAACTGAATACTATTTCGACACGGGTGAAACCTAACGGCCCGCTTTTAGCCGGCAAAATCCGTTCCCCGTTCCATTTTTTCTTCCAAAAGCATAGAATGACAGCTATGACCGAACGCAACCGCGCGGGCGGGGGCCGCCTCGAGAACGTTTCCGGCCCTTTGCTCGTCCGCCGATTTTCTGTCCGCCAACCCGAGATGTTCCGCGTCGTCGAAACGGTTTCGGCGGCGCGGCTGACATCCATCGACAAAGCCGCGCTCTGCGAACTGGCGCAGACCGTGATGGACCTCGAATACGAAGGCCTCGACGGCGATTTCCTTCAGGCGGGCTGCGGCCTCGGCGGCGCCGCGATCGTGATCGCGCATGCCAAGCGCCGCAGCCGGGCTTTCTCGGTGCACGATCCGTTCGGCGCAGGGCCCGACGCAGAGGAACGCGTACGCCGGCACCTTGCCAAACACGGCGTCGACGAACGCTTTGGCGTGCGACTTCTTCCCGGACCGTATCAGCAGACAGTGGCTGCGGCCGGGGCGCTTGCGCTCGCGCACCTGGACTGCAGCCAATACGACCCGATGCATCTGCTGCTTGAGCGCGTGGAGCCGCGTCTCGTATCCGGGGGACATCTCATCATCGACGACTATGCCAAAGAAGAGTGCAAACGCGCGGTGGACGGTTATTTCCGGGGCAAGAGCGGTTTCCGGCTCGTCCGCAAAAGCCGCCTGCACGTGATCCGGAATTAGTCCGGGAAAGCGAATTTCTAAAAAATTCTAAAAAATTCCCTCTTTCGGTGCTACGATAGAGGGGGTATAGAAGTGCACAACAGGAGAAATAAATGGCATATCAAGGTGGTGGCAGCAGCAGCGGTGGGTTCGGCGGTCCGAAGGAAATGTTCAAGACGATTTGCGCGGAATGCAAACAGGAATGCGAAGTTCCTTTCAAGCCCCGCGAAGACAGGCCGGTTTACTGCAAGAACTGCTTTTCGAAAAGAAAAGACAGCGGCCGCTAAAAGACCTATCCCTCGGCGAGGCGGTGGAGATTTCCTCCATCCAGTCTCGCCGAGGTTTTTTTATGCAGCCGAAAAGGTCATACCAGGCGTGAGGCGGTTGAAACCAGATCTTCGCTTTTGGGAAGGTCGATCGTGAAAACGCATCCCTTGCCGGGTAGGTTGCGTACGGTAAGTTTGCCCTGATTCGATTCGATAGCCTGGCGGCTGAGCGTGAGGCCCAGGCCCATTCCGCTTTTATCCGCGTCTTTCTGCATGAAGGGTTTGAACAGCTCTTCCGCTTTTCCTTCCGGAAGCCCTCCGCACTCGTCTTCTATCTCGATCAGGACGCGATCTCCGGATTTTTTACCGCGTACCGACATTTTCCCGCTTTTTTTCGTGAATTTCTGGCCGTTATTCACGAGATTCGACAACGCGGAGAAGATCAATTCGCGGTCCGCGTTCAATTGGAGCAAGGGGTCTACATCGATCGTTAAAAAGACCTCTCTCGCTTTATTCGTGATCTTCGAGGAAGCTTCCACTTCATTGACAAGATCGATCAGCGGGAATTGGGTCTGTTTCACCGTGGCGTGCCCGCGGAGGCGGATCTCTGCCTGGACGCTGTGGATCAGGTGCCACATGCGTTCATGGGACTTCGTCAACACGTCGCTGGTGACGCCGGCGCTGCCCACATGCCCTTTTTGTATCATCTCGTGCGCCGCTGCGGCCGCCGCGAGCGAATTTCCTATTTCATGAACGAGATAGCCCAGCCGTTCGCCTTCGCTTTCGGTGAAGTTTTCGTTCTGAGTTTTTTCGAATTCCGACACGGCTTCCGCGATGGCGCAATCCAGGCTCAGATTAAGGTCCTGAAATTCCCGGGTAGTGATGTTGAACGATTTGGTTTGGACGAATTCCGTGATGGCTTGGCAGATGGCCCCGTAGAAGTGGACGACTTGCGAGATCGAGTAGCCGAGCCGCAACGATTCTTTTCCGTGGGCGGCCGCGTCCCCGACCTTGACTACATTTCCAGACCTAAAATCTTTAGTGGCGGACTCGGAGACGCTCGCAGAGGCCGTGCGCTGCAGCACCTCGATCAGCTCATTGTAAAAAATAGGCAGGCCCTTATCCAATAAAGTGGACGTCGGCTTCGCTTGCCCGTCGGCAAGTGCCTTGTCCCGGCATAGTTGGATGATCTCTTTTTTATATCGGTTCAGGAATTCGTGCAGCATGGGGAGCTCCTTTCGTTATTATATCGTTGAATCAGGACCATAAACCTGACTGCATTCTACTCAGTTTTATAGGCGTTAGGGTTAATATACTATTAATTTTTTTTAATCCTGCCCGCTCGGGCAGCCCTTTAATGTGCTTAAAAATATGGTATACTCTTATTATATGAGTAAAAAACTGCTTATCCTGGTTTTGGCTTTCTGGACCTGCGCAGCGAATTTCGCGTATGCTTCGGCCCAGGAAAAATGCGCGGACATGATGCAGAGTCATGCCTGCCCGAAGGCTATGCCTTGCCAGTGCACGATCGAGGCTCCTTCGAACGAGCGGACGGTCCCCGAAGCGGCGCAAGTCCGCCTCGAACCGCCGCAGGTTTCGGCGCTGCCCGCGTCCGCCGCCGTCGTAGCGCTTCCGGATCTCCACGCCGAAGCAAGCGTTTTTGAATCTCCCCCTAAGACAATCCCGCTCTTCCGGCTTTTCTCCGTTTACCGCCTCTAAACTCTTTTTCTAGCGCGGCGCGTTTGGTGCGCGTCGCTTTTGACAGCTCTAGAAAAGGAGGTCCGTATGTTTTTCAAATTTAAAAAATATCCGCTGTTGGTCTTGGCTTTGGGAGCGATCTTCCTGGCCGTGCCTTTGCCGGCGGCCCAAGAGGACGCGCACCGGCATGAAACGAAGAAAGCCGCCAAATATTATTGCCCGATGCATCCGCAGGTCGTGTCGGATAAGCCCGGCGAGTGTCCGATCTGCCATATGCGTCTGGTGCCTTTCGCGGCTTCGGGGCAGTCCGGTTCTCCTTCCATCGACGGGCGTATTGCCGTGACGGTCGCCGATGCGGCGCGGAGCGCGTTGAACATCCGGACCGAGACCGTCGGGAAAAAACCGCTTAAAAAAACCCTTGAAGCCTGGGGGCAGTTCGCGCACGACCCTGAGCTATACGAGCTCCAGGTGGAATTTTTGCGCGAAGAGGCGCTGAATTTTAATCGCGAGAGAAGCAAAACGATCGTTTCGCAAGGACGGGGCATCACGGCGCGCGAGAAGGTCGCGATCCGGTTTTCGGACCTGGGTTTGAGCGAGGAGTGGATAGAGGACCTCGTGAAGGCGGGAGTGCCGGACGAAAGGCTCATCCGCCACAGCGAGAAAGGCATGTGGGTGTATTTGGAATTTCGCGAATATGACGCGGCGCTCGTGAAAAAAGGGGACGCCGTGACGGTCCGCGTGCCGAGCCTGCGGACCTCGTTCGTAAGCCGAGTCGAGTACGTCGACGGCAAGGTCAACGATGAGACTGGCACCGTGCGCGTCCGCGTGCTCGTGCCGGAGCCTCCGCTGAATCTGAAACCGCACATGTCGGCCGCCGGAAGCGTCATAGCGGACTTGGGCGAAGTCGTGGCTGTGCCCGAAGATGCGTTGTTATTTACAGGAAGCCGGGCGCTTGTCTTTGTCGATCAAAACGGGGTTTTTGCGCCGAGGGAAGTTGTGCTGGGCGTCAAGGCCGGCGGCGATCACGAAGTGAAAGAAGGACTCATGCCCGGAGAAAAGATCGCGGTCGACGGCAGTTTTTTCATCGATTCGGAAAGCCGCCTTAAGTCCTCGATCGAGAACGCCGGCCACGCGGGGCACGGGTCATGATCGCCCGCATTATCGAATTTTCCGCGCGCAACAAGGGATTCGTGCTGGCCGCCGTCGCGGTCCTGCTCGCGGCCTCGTTCCAGGCGATGAAGCATGTGCCGCTGGATGCGATCCCGGACCTTTCGGACACGCAGGTCATCATCTATTCGAAATGGGACCGCAGTCCCGACATCCTCGAAGACCAGGTCACGTATCCGATCGTCACCGCGCTTCTCGGCGCGCCGAAGGTCAAAGACATCCGGGCGTACTCGGATTTCGGATTCTCCTACGTTTACGTGATCTTCGAGGATGGCACCGACATCTACTGGGCGCGCTCGCGCACGCTCGAGTACCTGCATAAGATCCTTCCGAACCTTCCCGAAGGCGT
>CAZCVC010000101.1:0-4486 GCA_964502045.1 uncultured Planctomycetia bacterium
AAGCCCTTCAATTTCTGCACTGTTTTCAGCGCCGGGCCAATCATCAGCGTGATCTTTTTGCCGTGATGACTCTGTTTCCAGAACTCGCGCGCGATCGCGGCCGCTTTTTCATCGATATCGCAGGTGATCAGTTTGCCTCCCTGCGGCATGCCTTCGGCCATGCGCAGCGCACTGTAACCGGTGAACGTCCCGATCTCCAGCACGCGCTTCGCCTGTATGGCAGTCACCATCGCTTTCAGGAACGCGCCTTCGAGATGACCGACCTGCATCTGCGGCAGTTCCGTTCTTTCGCGCGTCGCCTTCACGAGCGCCTTATGCAGGTCCTTTTCGGGCGTGGAATGAGCTTCGGCGTAGCGTTCGAGCGCCTCGGCGACGATCTCTTTCATCTCACTTTCTGTTGCTTCTCTTCGAAAAGCACTCCTTGATGAACGTTTTCGCCAGCTGGTCCGAGACCAGCGGCACGCTGTCGGGGCGCGACATCTGTTTTTTCGTGACGGATGCGCGGATGCGGTCACGCCAGACGACGATCTTGGATTTCGTATCGGTCACTTTCATGTCGACTTCCGTGGAAGCGAAATCTTCGACCAGTGCCGCATCGGCAGCCGCCCCGCCGATGCCGACGAGCATGTCCACCGGATCGTGATCGGTCCAAACGTAGCCGACGACCTGGCTCTCGATGGTAAGGTCCGCGTCCGCGGCGTTTTCGACGATCTGGAAACGGATGCTCTTGCGGCCCTTCAACGCTTCTTCAAGCTTCGTTTTCAGCACGGCCGTGTCGATGTCGTGCGTCGACGTCGAGTCTTCCGCCGGCGCCACGTACACTTTCACGGGCTTGCCGCTGAAACGCGAAAAAAGATTCGGATCCGCCCAAGCTACGGAAGTCGCGAACAGGCCTAACATCAGGAAGGAAACGGTTTTTTTCATTTTATTCCTCTTTTTGAACGCGGTTAGAACGGTACCAATTCCTCAAAAAATCCTCCGCAGCCGCCGCATTCGACGGCCTCAAAACGCACCTCGATGAGACAGAACCGGCATTTTTTGGAGCGTCCGGCCTTTTTTGGCGGCTTTCCTGACGCGCTGAACGTCAGCACGCGCTCGTCGAACTTCACGTCCGCATGCACGAGCGGCCGCCGCAGCCGGATGCCTTCGAGTCCCGTGCACCGCGACAGCGCGACGTAAAGCTGTCCGTGCGCGAAGACGCCGTCGCCGGTGTCGATAACAACGTTTTCGAACGTCTGCCCCTGGCTCTTATGGATCGTGATCGCCCACGCCAGGCGCAGCGGGTACTGACGGAAGATGCCGACGGTTTCCTGCTCGATCTTTTCGCTGGCCTCATTGAAGACGTAGCGGCTCTTCTCCCACGAGGACATCGGTACTTCGTGGGTCTCGCGGCCGACCGATACGATAATTGAATTTTCGGTCAGGTCCTCGACGCGCGCCAGCGTGCCGTTCACCCACCGTTTCTCCGTGAGATCGTTTTTCGTCAGCATCACCTGCGCGCCCTTTTTCAGCACAAGCCGGTTCTCGCCCGGATACGCCGATTCTTCGAAACTGCCGCTGACCTTGGCTGCGTATTCAAACGTATGCCCCGGCAGCTTCGCGAGGCGTGCCTCGTTGATCGCGGCGGCGTCGCGGTTCGTCGTCGTCAGCACGATGTGCTCGCCCTCGGCGTGGTGGCGCACGACGTTGCGATTGAGCGCGTCCAGGTCCTCGGGGCCGTGTTTTCGTTCGCGGATGCGGTTCAGGATCTCGACGAAGCGGGCGTCCTTCTGCCGGTAGATCTTCTTCAGCTCGACGCATTCGAGGGGCACCTCGGAAAAAACGTCGGCGTGGAAAAAGTAAGGGCTCTCGTATTTCCTCGCAAACGCCGTTCGCAGTTCGGGCTCGACGACCGGCGGCAGCTGGTGCAGGTCGCCGAACAGGATCATCTGCACGCCGCCGAACGGCACGTTCATGCGTCCGCGGTTGAGCCTCAGCGCGCGGTCGACGGCGTCCATGACGTCGGCGCGCACCATGGAGATCTCGTCGATGACGACGGCGTCGAGTTTCTCGATAATGTGGCGGTTCTTCGAATGCCGCACGTCGCCGGGCTGGATGAAGCGCGGCGGCAGCATGAAGAACGAATGGATGGTCTGCCCGCCCACGTTGATCGCGGCGATACCGGTCGACGCGAGCACGACAATGTTCTTCGAGGTCTTTTCCTTGAAATAGCGCAGCAGCGTCGACTTGCCTGTGCCGGCGCGTCCGGTCAGAAAAATACAGTCGTCGGTGTTCTCGAGCGCGTGCACTGCCTTCAGGAAATCATCGTTGATCTCGATGTCCTTGAGCAGGATGTTTTCTTTTTTTCCCCGGGATTTCTTTTTTTTGCCTGGAGTTTTCAGCATTAGGATCGTCCGGCGAACCAGTCGCGTACGGCCCTTATCCGGTCGCCCTGGATCTCGATGCATCCGTTTTTCACGGTGCCGCCGGTGCCGAAAAGCGTTTTGAGTTCCCGCGAGATGCGGTCCAGGCGGTCGGCGCCGTAAGTGTGCAGGCCCGCGACGACGGTGACGGCCTTGCCGGCCCTTTTTTCAAGGCGTATCTTCGGGACGGGCGAATTCGGGTTCTTCGGCGGCATGCCGCTATTTTACCAAACCGCCTATCGATTTCCGTCGATTTTCGCGCCCGACGCGATCCACGGGAAAACGAACAAAGCCACCAGCGGGATCGCGGCCGTTCCGAGGATCACCGAGAGCCCAAATCGCTGCGTCGGCGGAAACGTGGACAGGATGAAGATGCCGAACCCAAGGCAGATCAACAGCGTCGAATAAAGCACCGGTTTCCACATCCTCGAGCACGTCTCGGCCCAGACGTTCTTGTTCTTCGAATGGCGCTTCACGAAAAAAAGCATGTTGATCATCGAATCGACGCCGATGCCGATCGCGATGTTGATGCCCGGCGAGGAGATCACGTCGAACGGCACGCGGAACCAGCCCATCAGGCCGACGGCCCAAAACGGCACCGCGCAGAGGCTCGCAAAGATCGCGGCGCCCACGCGCGCGGACCGCGCGATGAAGCCGGCGATCAGCGTGAAGATCACGACGAGCAGGAAAAGCCCCTCGAGCGTGCTGGAGACGACGAGTTCCGAGAGCTTTCCCTGCAGCAGGTAGACGCCGCCGGTCATCGCAGCCTTGAATCCGGAATCGCGGACGATGCCCTCGACGCGCTCGACGATCTCCATGCGCGGAAGCTCGCGTCCGGCCTCCCGCATTCTCAGCATGAACAGCGCGCTCTGACGGTCCGGCGTGATGAAATATTTGGCGACTTTGCCGAAACGCGGCGACTCGAGCAGCCCGACGAGCCAGTTCACCGGCAGGATTTTGGCGAGCGGGTTCAGCTTGGCCTCTGCCAGCACGATCGGCAGCGAGATCACGTTGCCGACGGCGGGGTCCCGTTCGAGCGCGAAGTGCAGTTTCGAGAGCCTCTCGTAGGCCTCCTCCGTATCGAGCCGTGAACCGCCGGAGTCCGAAACGACGATCTTCAGCGGCGTCGAACCGCCGTTGGCGTCGATGTACTCCATGCCGTTTCGCAGCTCCCCGCCTTTCTTGAAGAAGGAGAACAGGCTGGGATCCGTGTTCAGCTTGTGAATGCCGGCGCCGGCGACGCAGGCGGCGGCCAAGATCAGCGACGCGACGACCGCGTGGGGCCGGTCGAAAAGCCGCGCCCTCTTGGCGCCTTCGACGTCCGGCATCTTGACGCCCTTGCGGCGGGCCGCCTCCAGGCGCAAGAACGCCGGATAGATCAAATACGTCGCGCCGAACGCGATCAGCGTGCCGACGGTCCCGGCGATGCCGAGCTGGCGCAGCGGCGTGGCTTTCACGAAGAGCAGGCTTGCGAAGCCGAGAAGCTGGGTCACCATGCTCCAGAACGACGGAAGTAGCGTGATCCTCACGGCTTCGGACGCCGAATCTTCGCCGCCCTTCTCGGAAACGTGGATCCAGTTGAACGTGATGAAAATGATGTGGTTCAGCGCGAGCACGAACACGATGACCGAGAGGTTCGACGTGAGCGGCCCGGTCTTGATGTTCAGAAGCTGCGTCGCGATCAGCGTCCACATCGCGACGTTCATGCACGAGATGATAGTTCCCAGAAGTATCGGCAGAGAACGGAACAGCGCGAAGATCGCGACCGCGAACGCCGCCAGCGCGACGAGGCTGAAAACCTTCAGGTCGCGCAGCAGGTTCCGGCGTATGATCTCGACGATGTAGGGAGACCCGGAGATCATCAGCTCGAAGCTCCCGGGCGAATCCATTTGTTTTTTTAGATCTTCGATCTTCGGGACCAGCGCTTCGGTCTCCGGTTCTCGGATGATGACCGAGATAAAAGATGATCTTTGGTCGCTGGAAACGAGCGCCCGCGTCCACAGCGGGCTTTCGAGCGCGTGCGCGACGCTGCCGGGCCCGCGCGCCAGCGACTGCACTTCCACGACGCCGGGAAGATCGAGCAG